>DATBIJ010000274.1:0-8760 GCA_036557025.1 Thermoanaerobaculia bacterium
CCGCTGGAAGGCGTCCTACAGGTGTGAACGGCTTTGTCTTAACGGGAGGGCCCTTGGGCTGGCTTCCCCTGACCCTGACCGTAATCCTGCTCGGGATTCCCGCGGTTCTGGGCCTCGTGGCACGGCGCTCCGCCGGCCGTCGCGGCCCCTCGCTGGGGCTCCGCAAGGACGGGTAGCGGCCGATCCGGCGGCCCGGGCGTAAGATCGGGCCGTGACACTCGGCCGTCTCGTGACCCTCGCCATCGTGCTGGTGGCGGGGGTGTGGTTGTTCCGGCACTCCGGCCTCCTGACGAAGGGGCCGACCCCCGAGTCCCCCTCGGCTCCCGTCGACCGGGCGCGGGACGCCGCCCGGGACGCCAGCGGCAGGGCCAGCCAGGCGACCGGCGCGCAGGCCGCCGCCGACGCGCCGACCGGCGGGGGCGCGGTCCAGGAGAACATGACCCCGGATCAGGTGCGGGCCCTGCTGGGGCCGCCCGACGAGGTCACGAGCGAGACCACCGAGATGGGAGGCGCGCGCGAGCGCTGGACCTACCGCTCCGTTGGCAAGAGTGTCGTTTTCGAGAACGGCATCGTCGTTCGCGTCGAGTAGCTTCGAAGGGCGCGCCTCTCTCGGGGCACGCGTCCACAACTGTTTCGGAGGGTGGCGATGAAGGCATCCCGTTCGCTTCGCGGATTCTGCGTCTCTCTCGTCCTGATCCTGGGCGCCGCCGCCGCACCGGCGGAGGAGCTCTCGCCGCCGAAGACGGCGGTCGAGGAGGTCCGGGACACTCTTCACGGAGTCGAGCTGGTCGACCCGTACCGCTGGCTCGAGGATCAGGAATCGCCGCGCACCCGCGCCTGGATCGGCGAGGAGAACGCCTTCTCCCGCTCCGTCCTGGACAAGCTGCCCGGGCGGGACGCGATCGCGAAGCGGCTCGAAGCGCTCACCCGCGTCGACACGACGACGGTTCCGCGCGAGCGGGGCGGCCGCTATTTCTTCAGCCGGCGCGGGAAGGACGCGGATCTGCCGGTGCTCTACGTTCGCCGCGGCGCCAAGGGCGCCGATGAGGTGCTGATCGACCCGCGCCCGATGTCCCCCGACGGTTCGGTCTCGATCGCGCTGCTCGATATCTCCGAGGACGGGCGCCGCATCGCCTACGGCGTGCGCAGCGGCGGAGAGGACGAGGTCGTCGTCAAGTTCCGGGACGTCGAGACGAAGGCCGACCTCGCCGACGTCCTGCCGAAGGGACGGTACTCGGGCGTCGCCTTCGGACGGTCGCCGGAGCAGGTCTTCTACTCGCGGCGCCTGAAGGAAGGGCCGCGCGTGTTCCGCCACACGATGGGCGCGGATCCCGCCGCCGACTTGCAGATCTTCGGTGACGGCGTCACGCCGGAGAAGATCATCGCGGTTTCCACCGACTCCGGCCGCTGGCTGATCGCCACGATCCTCTACGGGTCCGCGGCGACGAAGACCGAGATCTACGCGCAGGACCTCGCGCAGGTCAGCGGCCGCCTCGCCCCGATCGTCACCGGCATCGAAGCGCGGTTCACCGGAGTCGTCGGCGGCGACACGCTGTTCTTGAACACGAACTGGAACGCGCCCAACGGGCGCGTGCTCGCGGTGTCGCTCCCCAAGCCGGGGGCTCCCGAGACCTGGCGCGAGGTCGTGCGCGAGGGCCACGGCACGATCCAGAGCGTCGCGACCGCCGGCGGGAAGCTCTTCGTCAACACGCTCGAAGAGGTCCAGGAGCGCATCCGGATGTTCCACCCGACCGGCCAGACGGCCGGCACCGTCTCCTTCGAGACGCTCGGCTCCCTGAGCGGCGTCACGGGCCGCTGGCGCGGATCGGAGGCCTTCTTCACCTTCACTTCGTTCACGACCCCGACGGAGATCTGGCGCTGCGAGACGAAGAGCGGGAAGCGCACGATCTGGTCCCGCCCGCAGGTGCCCTTCGATCCGAGCGGGTACGAGGTCTCGCAGGTCTGGTATCCCTCGAAGGACGGGACGAGGATCCCCATGTTCCTCGCCCACAAGAGGGGTCTCAAGCTCGACGGCACCAACCCGACCTACCTCTACGGCTACGGCGGGTTCACGCTCTCGCAGCTGCCTTCCTTCTCCGCGCTGAAGGCGGTCTGGATGGAGCGCGGCGGCGTCTACGCGCTGGCCAACCTCCGCGGAGGCGGCGAGTTCGGAGAGGCCTGGCACAAGGCCGCGATGCTCGAGAAGAAGCAGAACTGCTTCGACGACTTCATCGCCGCGGCGGAATGGCTGATCAAGCACCGCTATACCGCGCCCGCGCACCTGGCGATCGGCGGCGGCTCCAACGGGGGCCTGCTCGTCGGCGCCGCGGTGACCCAGCGGCCGGACCTCTTCACCGCGGTCGTCTGCAGCTATCCCTTGCTCGACATGGTGCGGTATCACCGCTTCCTCGTGGCGAGCTACTGGGTGCCGGAATACGGCTCCGCGGACAAGCCCGAGCAGTTCGCCTTCTTGAAGGCCTATTCGCCGTACCACAACGTCAAGCCCGGCGCGGACTACCCGTCGGTGCTGTTCATTACGGGAGACTCCGACACCCGGGTCGCGCCGCTGCACGCCCGGAAGATGACGGCGCTCATGCAGGCGGAGGCGCGCCCGCGCGAGGGCGAGCCGATCCTGCTGCTCTACGACACGAAGGCGGGGCACACGCGGGGCTTCAACACGCCGGTGCCCAAGCTCGTCGCGGATCAGACCGACGAGCTGTCGTTCCTGCTCTGGCAGACGGGGGCGACGAGCCGACAAGACTGATCCAACCTTTCGGGGTCCCGCCCCGGCTCGCGTGCCGCCGCGGCGGGCCCTTTGCTTCGAAGGCGAAGCGCCGGGTTTGATTCAAATTCATCAGTCCTGGCCTCGGCGGCTCCCCTACATTGGCCCCCATGAGCCCCGAACGGTGGATCACCGTCGACGGAAACGAGGCCGCCGCCTCCGTGGCACACCGCCTGAGTGAAGTCATCGCGATCTATCCGATCACGCCCTCCTCGGCCATGGGCGAGCTCGCGGACGAATGGTCCTCCGCGGGACGCCGCAACGTCTGGGGCGCGGTTCCCCAGGTCGTGGAGATGCAGTCGGAAGCCGGCGCGGCCGGAGCGGTACACGGTGCGATCCAGGCGGGCGCTCTCGCGACGACGTTCACCGCCTCGCAGGGCCTCCTGTTGATGATCCCGAACATGTACAAGATCGCCGGAGAGCTCACGCCCTTCGCGATGCACGTCGCGGCCCGCACGCTGGCGACCCACGCGTTGTCGATCTTCGGGGATCACTCGGACGTGATGGCATGCCGCCAGACCGGCTTCGCCCTGTTGGCGTCCGGGTCCGTTCAGGAGGCGCACGACTTCGCGGCAATTGCCCACGCGGCCACGCTCTGGTCCCGCGTCCCGTTTCTCCACTTCTTCGACGGCTTTCGCACGTCGCACGAGATCAACAAGATCGAGCCGCTGGGGGACGAAGAGCTGCGGCGGCTCGTACCCGAGTCGTTCGTGGCGGAGCACCGCCGGCGGGGCCTGACGCCCGACCGGCCGGTCGTCCGCGGCACCGCGCAGAACCCCGACGTCTTCTTCCAGGCGCGCGAGGCGGCGAGCCCGTTCTTCGCCGCCTGCCCGGGCATCGTCTCCGGGGTCATGGACGGCTTCGCGGATCTCACGGGACGGCGTTATCGCCTCTTCGATTACGTCGGGCACCCCGAGGCGGAACGCGTCCTCGTGCTGATGGGCTCGGGCGCGGAAGTCGCCCACGAGACCGTGGAGTGGATGGTCGCGCGCGGCGAACGGGTCGGCGTGCTGAAAGTCCGGCTCTTCCGACCCTTCTCCGTGCCCGCCTTCGCCGCCGCGCTGCCGGAGAGCGCGACGCGGATCGCCGTTCTGGATCGGACGAAGGAGCCAGGGGCCGTCGGCGAGCCGCTTTACCAGGACGTCGTCACGGCGATCCGCGAAGCGGAGGAGACCGGCCGGCGCCCGGCCCGCCCCCTGCGGATCGTGGGCGGTCGCTACGGGCTTTCCTCGAAGGAGTTCAACCCGGCCATGGTGGTCGGCGTCTTCGACGCGCTCCGCGGCGAATCGCCGAAGAACCACTTCACCGTCGGGATCGAGGACGACGTCTCCGGCAGCTCGATCGACTTCTTCCCGGATCTCGACATCGAGCCGGACTCGATGACGCGCGCCGTCTTCTTCGGCCTGGGATCCGACGGGACCGTCAGCGCCAACAAGAACAGCATCAAGATCATCGGCAGCGAGACCGCTCTCGCGGCGCAGGGATACTTCGTCTACGACTCGAAGAAATCCGGGGCGGTCACGGTCTCTCACCTGCGCTTCGGGCCCGGACCAATCCGCTCCTCCTACCTCGTGCGCCAGGCGCAGTTCGTCGCATGCCACCAGCCGATTCTCCTGGAGCGCCACGAGGTGCTCGAGCACGCGGCGGTAGGCGCGAACGTCCTGCTCAACACCCCTGCTCCCCCGGACAAGGTCTGGGACACGCTGCCCGGCGAGGTCCAGGAGCGGATCATCGAGCGCCGCCTGCGGCTCCATGCCATCGACGCCGACCGCGTGGCCCGCGAAGTCGGCCTGGCAGGGCGCATCAACACGATCATGCAGACCTGCTTCTTCGCGATCACCGGCATCCTCCCGCTGGAGGAGGCGCTCGCCAGCATCCGCCGCGGGATCGAGAAGAGCTACGGCCGGAAGGGCGCCGCGGTGCTGGATCGCAACCTGGCCGCGGTCGACCGGGCCCTGGCCGGGCTCGCCGAGGTGGAGGTCCCGCACGAGGCCTTCCCCACGCGTCGACGGCTGCCGGCGGTCTCGCCGGACGCTCCCGAGTTCGTGCGTCGGGTGACAGGAGAGATGATCGCCGGGCGGGGCGACGCGCTGCCAGTTTCCGCCTTCCCGCCCGACGGGACCTGGCCGTCGGGCACCAGCCGCTGGGAGAAGCGCAATCTCGCCGAGGAGATCCCGGTCTGGGAGACAGAGCTCTGCATCCAGTGCAACAAGTGCGTCCTCGTCTGCCCGCACGCGGCGATCCGGGCGAAGGTCTACGAGCCTTCCCTGCTCGCGGGCGCGCCGCAGGGCTTCCTCTCGATGGACTATCGCGGGGCGGACTTCAAGGGATCGAAGTACACGATTCAGGTCGCCCCCGAGGACTGCACGGGCTGCTCGCTCTGCGTCGTCTTCTGCCCGGGGCGCGACAAGAAGGACCCGAGCCGCAAGTCGCTTCGCCTCGAGCCTCAGCCGCCGCTGCGGGAGGGGGAACGCAAGAACTTCGAGTACTTCCTCGACCTGCCGGAGATCGACCGCTCGCGGCTCCGCTTCGTGGACGTCAAGGGTTCCCAGTTCTTCCAGCCGCTGTTCGAGTACTCGGGGGCCTGCTCGGGCTGCGGCGAGACCCCCTACATCAAACTGCTCACCCAGCTCTTCGGCGACCGCGCGCTGATCGCCAATGCCACGGGGTGCAGCTCGATCTACGGCGGGAATCTGCCGACGACGCCCTACTGCACCAATGCCGAGGGACGCGGGCCGGCGTGGGCCAATTCGCTCTTCGAGGACAACGCGGAGTTCGGCCTCGGCTTCCGCCTCGCCCTCGACGGCCGTGCGGAGCGCTCGCGCCGCCTGCTCGAGCGGCTCGCCCCGGAGCTGCCGGCTGGGATGGCGGAGGAGATCCTGGGCGCGGACCAGTCCGGCGACGCCGGCATCGCGGCGCAGCGGGAACGTGTCGCGCGCATGAAGGAGGAGCTGTCGCGAGTCCCTTCGGAGGACGCCCGACGGCTCGAGGAGGACGCGGACGCGCTCGTCCGCAAGACGGTCTGGATCGTCGGAGGCGACGGCTGGGCGTACGACATCGGCTTCGGCGGCCTCGACCACGTGCTGGCGAGCGGCCGCGACGTCAACCTGCTCGTTCTCGACACGGAGGTCTACTCCAACACGGGCGGCCAGCAGTCCAAGGCCACCCCGCTGGGGGCCGCCGCCAAGTTCGCCGTCTCCGGGAAGGAGAGCGGCAAGAAGGACCTGGGCCTGATGGCAATGACCTACGGAAACGTCTACGTCGCCCGGGTGGCCTTCGGCGCGAAGGACCACCAGACGCTGAAGGCTCTCCAGGAGGCGGAGTCTTATCCGGGGCCCTCGCTGGTCATCGCCTACGCGCACTGCATCGCGCACGGGTACGACATGGCCGACGGCACCGAGCAGCAGAAGCTCGCCGTCGAATCCGGGTTCTGGCCTCTCTACCGCTTCGACCCCCGGCGCCTCGCCGCTGGCCAGGCCCCGCTGCAGCTGGATTCCGCTGTCCCGCGGGCCCGAATCGCGGATTTCATGCAGCGGGAGAACCGCTTCCGGATGGTGGAGGGCGCCTCCGATGAGCGGCGCCAGAGGCTCGAGGAGGCCGCCCAGGCGGAGGCCGAGCGGCGCTTCCGCCTCTACCAGAGGCTGGCGGAGATCGGCCCCGAACCGCGCAAGGAGGCTCCCGATGCCTCTCCCAAGACCTGATTCGATCGCATCTGGTGGATCGGGAGGGCGACCGCTAGCGTTTTCGAAAGAGGTGCCGGCCATGTTCGTCGAGGACTTCACGAATCTGAGCGTCGGCTGCTGCCTGCCCGGGGAGGGCGTCATCGAGCGCTGCCCGCATTGCGGGCGAAACGGCATCGAAGAGCATCCGGATATGAGCGAGGCGCACTTCGTGCACGTCCAGGGCTCCGAGATGTTGCCCGACGGCCTCCTGACCGAGGAGCTGGACTGCTGCCCGCTGGCGCCGCCAAGCTGATCCGGCGATCGACCGGGCGCGCGAGCGGCCTGGCGGCGTCGGCGCATTGAGGCGGCGGGGGCAGGCCGATGGAAGACCGGCTGGCGGGGCTCGAGGCCAGGGTCGGAGAGTTGACCGAGGCGGTGCGAACCCTCCGAACGCGCGTCTCGGCGCTCGAGAGCGCTTCGGGCGGGACAGCCGAGGAGCCGGACGACGAAGCCCCTCTCGCAGGCTCTCTGCCGCGGGAGAAACCCGCCGCGGATTCCGCTCTTCCGTTGTTCGGAACCGCCTCGCTCATCCTGGGCGGGGCGTTCCTGCTTCGCCTCCTCAGCGAGTCCGGCGTTCTCTCCGCTTCCGTCGGAGTCTTCGCGGGGCTCTCCTACGCGGGCCTCTGGCTGGGCGCCGCGGACCGGGCGGGCCGGCGCGGCCGCAGGCTCGCGGCGCACGTCCTGGCGGTGACGGGGCTGCTGATCGTCTGCCCGCTGATCGTCGAGGCCGCGGCGAAGTTCAAGACCCTCGATGTCCCGACGGCGGCCGCCCTTCTCGCGCTGTTTACGGCCGGCGCGTTCGCCGTCGCCCTGCGCCGCTCGCTCCCCGCACTGGCCTGGGCGGCGACCCTGCTTCCGGCGGCCACGGCCTTCGCCCTCGTGGCCACCAATCGCGCCCTCCTCGGCGCAACGGTCTTTCTCGTGGCCCTGGGAGTCGCGACCGACCGCCTTGCGGAATCCTCGATCGGCGGTTCCGCGCGTTGGCCGGCCGCCGCCGCGGCCGACCTGGCTGTCCTGACGCTGATTCTCGTGGCCGCGCGGCCGGGAGGACCGGTCGGGCCCTACCAGGAGCTCTCCCTTTCGGCGGCGCGGCTGGCGGTCCTCCTGCTTCCCGCCGGCTATCTCGGAAGCTTCGCGATCCGTCTCCTGCGGGCGAAACGCGAGCCGGGAATCTTCGAGGCCCTCCAGACGGTCCTGGCGCTCCTGCTGGGCGGGCTCGGGGCGCGCATGATCCTGCCGGCGGAATCTTCGAGCGCCGCCCTGCTCGTGCCGGCGGGTCTCGCGGCGATCGCGGCCTACGTCGCGGCGATCCGGGCGCCGCGGGAGGCGAAGCGGCGCTTCGTCTACTTCTCGATGACGGCGCTCGCGATCCTGCTTCTCTTCTTCGCACGCGGGCTGCCCGCACGATTCGCCGCGGTGTTCTGGAGCGCCATGGCGATCGCCGCGGCAGCCGCCGCGGCGCGGTGGCGCCGGCCGATGCTGGCGGCGCATTCCGTGGCCGCCCTTGTTCTCGCCGCGCTGCATTCCGGCCTGGTCTCCTGGATCTGGGCCGTGTCCGCAAGCGGCGATCTCGCTTCGATCCGGCCCTCGCCGCTGATCCTGGCTGCGGCCCTGTGCGGCGCGGCTGTGTTCATGCTCCTCGCGGGCCGCGAACCTCCCGACCGCAAGCTCCAAATCGGCGCCGCGTTCGGCGCGGGTGTGGCGGCGGCGGCGCTCTGGGCAGGGATCGTCCTCCTCGCGGCGACGGCCCTGGGCCTCGCGCGCGAGGCCGTGGCGCTGGCCGCCCTGCGCGGGGGGGTTCTGACGCTCCTGACCATCGCTCTCGCGGCCGCCGCGGCCCGCGGGAAGCGCGTGGAGATCCGCGGGCTCGCCTGGGCCCTGCTGGCTGCGGGCGCGGTGAAGCTCCTCCTCCAGGACGCTTTCTCGGGCCGGGCGGCCGTTCTCGCTCTCTCTTTCGCGCTCTACGGCATCGCCCTGATCGTGGCGCCGCGGTTCCTGCGCGCCGCCGCCGGCGGAAGGCGGGCGGCCGGGATCGAGGCGGGGGCCGCTCCGACGCCGCGTCCCTGAGCGTCGGGGCCGCCGGGAGGGCGCCGAATTCCCTCAGGCGTCGGGGGGATCGATCGAGACCGCCGGGTCGTCCAGCTCCAGGTCGAGCACGAGCCGCGGCGCCGGGCGAAAGCCCTTCTCGCCGAGAAAGCCGTTGAGCCGGTGCTCGTTCCAGGCGACCTCGGTGCGCAGCCGCTCGATCCCGAACGC
>DATBIJ010000275.1:0-17549 GCA_036557025.1 Thermoanaerobaculia bacterium
AATCCCCACGAATGGCCCATGGACTACTTCAAGAGAGTCCACGTGCGGAGTCCCTTCGCACGAGCGGTCTCGTTCGGCTGCGGCCTCGGGTCCCTCGAGCGCGCACTCGTCGCCGGAGGCATCGTCGCGGAGATCGATGCCTTCGACATCTCGTCGGCCTCGCTCGAAGATGCGCGGCGCGAGGCGGAGCGCGAAGGCCTCCGGGGAATTCACTACCGCATCGGCGACTTCAACGACCCGCACCTGGAGCGCCGGCGATACGACATCGCCTTCTTCCACCAGTCGCTCCATCACGTCTCTTCGCTCGAACGGCTCTTTCGGCGCCTGGCGCGCGCGCTGAGGCCCGGCGGACTGATCTACATCGACGAGTACGTCGGCCCCTCGCGGACCGAGTGGAGACCCCGTCTCCTGGGAGCCGCGCAGGCCGCCCTCGATCGCATCCCCAAGGAGGCCCGGCTCGCGGAGCGAATCCTGCCGCCCATCGAGGTCAACGATCCTTCCGAGGCGGTGCGTTCCTCGGAGATCCCGACGTTCTTCTCCGACTTCTTCGAGAGCATCGAATGGCGACCTTACGGGGGGCAGATCGTCGACCTGGTGCTCCCATGCACGAGCAACACCTGGTCGCTGACACCGCAGGGCATAGCGTCCATCGGTCAGATGCTGGACCTCGAGGACGACGAGATGAGGGCGGACCCGGCCGCCACCCATTACGTGGTCGCGTTTGGTCGCCTCAAGCCGTGGCGCGGATTGGCCAGGCCGCTGCTGTCGCAGGTCCGCGCCGCCGTGGCAAGGAGAGGCGTCCGTCTTGCGGGGAGGGTGGGGCGCGCCTTTGGAGGCCAGGGGGCCGCATAGCTCGCAGTCTTTCGGCGGCTCTGGAGTTGGGACTTTACATAATACATCTTATCGGACACTACGAATCCCCGGGAACGGCCGCACAACGCCCGCTTGACTCCTCCAGGCCCCGCCACCACCATCCACGGCGATGCGCCTGATCTCCCGGTCGATCCTGCGGGAGCTGCTCGCCCCGTTCCTGCTGGGTCTCGCGGCCTACACGTTCCTCCTGCTGCTCCGGACGATCTTCCAGATGACCGAGTTCGTGGTCCGCCGCAGCGCCTCCGCCGGCGAAGTCGGCAAGCTGTTGGTGCTTTCGCTTCCCTGGATGCTCGTCCTGACCCTCCCCATGGCGTTTCTCCTGGCGGTGCTCGTCGGAGTCGGGCGGCTCTCCGGAGACTCCGAGCTGCTCGCGATCCGCGCCTCGGGGGTGGGCCCCTGGGCGATCTACCGCCCGGTCCTGGGCGCCGCCGCGGTCCTCTCCGCCGGGGTCTTCGCCTTCTACAACTTCGTGCTGCCCCCGGCCAACGACGCCCTGATCCGCTCGATGGCCCGGGTGGCGGCGACCTCGGTCGTGAACCTGCTCCAGCCCCGGACCTTCCGCGAGATCCGCGACGGGGACACGCTCTTCTTCGACCACATCGGCCAGGACGGCCGCTCCTTCGAGGGCGTGATCCTGTCGCTGTCGGCCCGCGACAACGAGCCGCTCTCCAACCTCATCCTGGCGCGCCGGGGGTCTTTGACCGTCGAAGGCGACCGGCTCTGGCTCGACCTCTACGAGTCCGAGGTGCACGAGGTCGACCCGACCGACCCACGCCGCTACCGCGTCAACCGCAACGCGTCCCAGCGAATCCTCTTCACCGAAGACATCTTTTCCCGCCAGCGCGAGGGCGTCCGATACGACAAGGCCCTGCGCGCCCAGAGCCTGATGGAGCTGCTCGAGACCGAGCGCCGGGAGCGCGCGTCGTCGCCGGCGCAACCCCGGCGCCTGCGTCAGGTCCGCGTCGAGATCCACAAGAAGCTCGCCCTCCCGCTCGCCTGCTTCGTCTTCGCGTTCGTCGGCGTGCCGCTCGCCGAGACCTCGCGGCGCGGCGGCCGGGGCAGCGGCTTCGCGATCTCGATCCTGGTGCTCGTGGTCTATTACCTGCTGCTCACCGCCGGCGAAACATGGGCCGAGGACGGTCGCCTCCCTCCCGGCCTCGCGATCTGGATGCCCAACCTGCTGCTTCTGGCCCTCGGGGCCCTGCTGTTCCGCCGGCGCGGGCTCGAGAGCCCCGCGCGGCGCTTCCGCCTCCCCTGGCGCCGTCCCGCGATCCCGGGAACCGCGGAACCTACCCTGCGCGAGGGCGAGCGCCGGGCCTGGCTCGAGGGCCTGTTGCGTTTTCCGGCGACGCTCGATCGCTACGTCCTGGCCCGCTTCTTCCGGATGCTGGCCCTCGTGCTCGCCTCGGTCCTGGTGATCTCGCTGATCTTCGACTACGTCGAGCGGGTCGACGAGATCCTGCGCAACAAGCCTCCCGGCGCGGTGGTCGCCGGCTACTACCGCAACTTCGTCATCGGGATCGCCGTGGAAGTCCTTCCGCTCGTGGTCTTGCTCGCGACCCTGATCGGGCTCGGCGGCCTGTCCAAGACCTCCGAGGACACGGCTTTCAAGGCCAGCGGGGTCTCGCTGTCACGGATCGGAGCGCCGGTGGTGGTCGCGGCCGCCATCGGGGCCGTCCTGGTCTTCTGGATCTCGGAGTCCTTCCTTCCCTACGCCAAGCGCCTGGAGCTGCGGTATCGAAACGTCATCTACGGCCGCCCCGCCGACTTCTCCAAGAGAGAGGCCGGCACAAACCGGCAGTGGCACTACGGCACCGACGGGCGCATCTGGCACCGAGCCGCCTCCTCCCCTGCCGGCGGCATCCTGGCCCAGCCGACCGTCCTCGAGTTCGACTCTCAGATGCGGCTGCGGCATCGGACCGCGGCCCGGGAGGCCTCCTGGAGCGGCCGCGACTGGACGCTTCGGCAGGGCTGGGACCGGGACTTCGGGCCGGCCGGAGAGACGAGCTACCGCACGTTCCTGCAGGAAGGCGTTGCGGGGGATCCGCCCTTGTCGCTCGCGCGGGAGGGCCGAACGCCCGCGGAGATGCCGCTGCGAGAGCTGCACGCGTACTCGCGGCGTCTCAAGGAGAGCGGCTACCCGACCGAGGGTCTGGAGACCGCCGTCTTCGCGAAGGTCGCGCGTCCCTTGATGCTGCCCTTGATGGCCCTGCTGGGCGTGCCGTTCGCCTTCAAGGTGGGCCGCCGCGGCGCGCTCGCCGGCATCGGCATCGGCCTCGCGCTGGGGATGGCGTTTCTGGTGCTCTCGACGCTCTTCACGAAGTTCGGGGACGTCGGAGCCCTGCCTCCCCTGCTCGCCGCCTGGGCCCCCAATGTCCTGTTCGCGACCGCCGCGGCCTACATGACGCTGCGGATGGAGACCTAGAGTCCGTACTCGATCCGCCCGGAGGGGATCTACGGCGACAGGCTCCGGGCGTGGGACTTTTCGACCGCTTCCTCGATCAGGTCGTGGGCCTGCCGGTGGCCCAGGTAGCGGTCGATCGCGTTGTGGGCCGCGTAGATCACGGGGGTCAGCGCGATCGCGATGCCGAGCTTGTAGGTGTAGTTGGTCAGCGAGAGCCGCACGTAGTCTCCCCCGCCGATCTTCCCCGGCAGATAGAAGGCGATCCCCAGGATCACGAAGGTGTCCACGAGCTGGGAGAACGCGGTCGAGCCGGTCGCCCGCAGCCAGAGGTGGCGCCCTTTCGTCTTGTCGCGGAAGACCCAGAAGATGAAGACGTCCAGGAGCTGGCTGATCGTGAAGGCCACGACACTCCCGACGATGATCCACAGCGACTGGCCGAAGACCATGGAGAAGGCCGTGTCGTTGACCGGCGACACGCTCGCCGCCGGGACCGACATGGCCGCGAAGATCACGACGAAGGCGTAGAGGATCAGCCCGACCGTCAGCCAGGTCAGCCGCCGCACGCCGGGCCGCCCGAAGTACTCGTTCATCAGGTCGGTGGTCAGGAAGACGACCGGCCAGGGGATGACCCCGATCGACATGATGTAGGGGCCGACCGCGATCAGCTTGCCGCCGAGGACCTCGCCCAGGATCGCGTTGCAGACGAAGAGGCCCGCGAGGATCAGGTAGACGAGGTCTTTGCGGTTTCGCAGGTCCACGAGGTGAATCGTGAATCGTGAACCGTGAATCGTGAATCGAAGGAGGGGACTAGGTCCCCTCCTCCCACGAGGAGAGGTACTTCACCTGCTCCGGCGTCAGCTTGTCGATGTCGATTCCCATCGAGGCGAGCTTCAGGCGCGCGATCTCACGGTCGATCTCGATCGGCACGTCGTGAACGATCTTCTCGAGCGTCTCGTGGTTCTTCACCATGTGCTCGGCGGCCAGCGCCTGGTTGGCGAAGGACATGTCCATGACCGAGGCCGGATGGCCCTCGGCGGCGGCGAGGTTGATCAGCCGGCCGTCCGCCAGCAGGTGGAGCTTGCGGCCGTCCGTCGTCGTGAACTCCTCCACGAACTCCCGGATCGGCCGGCGGCTCTTCGAGATCTTCTCGAGCGCCGGAATGTCGATTTCGACGTTGAAGTGCCCGGAGTTGCAGACGACCGCTCCGTCCTTCATCGCCCGGAAGTGCTCCTCCCGGATCACGCTCTTGTTCCCGGTCACCGTCACGAACACGTCGCCGACCGCAACGGCCTGCGACATCGGCATGACCCGGTAGCCGTCCAGGGCGGCCTCGATCGCCTTGGTCGGGTCGACCTCGGTCACGATGACCTGGGCGCCCAGGCCCCGCGCCCGCATCGCCACGCCGCGCCCGCACCATCCGTATCCCGCGACGACGAGGTTCAAGCCCGCCAGGAGCAGGTTCGTCGCCCGCACGATCCCGTCGATCGTCGACTGGCCCGTGCCGTAGCGGTTGTCGAAGAGGTGCTTGGTCTTCGCCTCGTTGACCGCGATGACGGGAAACTTCAGCACGCCCGCCTTCTGCATCGCCTTCAGGCGGATCACGCCCGTGGTCGTCTCCTCGGTCCCGCCGACGATGCCGTCGATCAAGGCGCGACGCTGCTCCGGCGAGAGGCCCTTGGCCCACTCGCGAATGACGGGATCGACCTCGGAGTCCTTGCCCAGCGCCAGGAACAGCAGCGACGACACCAGGTCGGCGCCGTCGTCCATCGTGATGTTGGGGTTGTGCGCCAACGCCGAGCGGATGTGGTCGTAGTAGGTCCGGTGGTCCTCGCCCTTGATCGCGTAGACGGAAATGCCGTACTCGGCGACCAGGGCCGCGGCGGCGTCGTCCTGCGTCGACAGCGGGTTGGACGCGCAGAGCACGAGGTCCGCGCCGCCCGCGGCGAGCGTGCGCGCGAGGTTGGCCGTCTCGGTCGTGACGTGGAGGCACGCGGAGAGCCGCATGCCCTTCAGCGGCTTCTCGCGCTCGAAGCGCTCGCGGATCTGGCGAAGGACCGGCATCGAGGCGTCGGCCCAGGCGATGCGATCCCTCCCCTTCTTCGCGAGCGAGAGGTCTTTGACGTCGTGCGCCGTCATGACGGTGCTCATCGCGCCACCGCCGCGGCCGGGGCGACGCCGGCGGCGCGGGAGAGCGCCTCCGCGCGGTCGGTCTTCTCCCAGGTGAACTCCGGCAGGCGCCGGCCGAAGTGGCCGAAGGCCGCCGTGGCCTTGTAGATCGGCCGCCGCAGATCCAGGGTCTCGATGATGCCCTTGGGCGTGAGCTTGAAGTGCTCGCGGATCAGCGCGACGATCTTCGCCTCGGGCAGCTTGCCGGTCCCGTAGGTCTCGCAGTGCACCGACACGGGGTCCGCCACGCCGATGGCGTAGGCGAGCTGGATCAGCGCGCGCTCCGCGATGCCGGCGGCGACGACGTTCTTCGCGATGTAGCGGGCCATGTAGGCCGCCGAGCGATCGACCTTCGTCGGGTCCTTCCCAGAGAATGCGCCGCCTCCGTGCGGGGCGCTTCCGCCGTAGGTGTCGACGATGATCTTGCGACCCGTGAGGCCCGCGTCTCCCTGCGGGCCGCCGATGACGAAGCGGCCGGTCGGGTTGACGTGGAACTTCGTCGAGGAGGACAGGAGATCCGCGGGGATGACCTTCTTGATGACTTCCTCGATGATCGCTTCCTTCAGGTCGGGATGCTTGATCGCCTCCGCGTGCTGGGTCGAGACCACGACCGCTTCGACGCCCACCGGACGTCTCCCGTCGTACTCGACGGTGACCTGGGATTTGCCGTCGGGCCGCAGGAAGTCCATCTCTCCCTTGCGCCGGGCTTCCGAGAGGCGCATGACGAGGCGGTGCGCCAGCGTCAGCGGCAGCGGCATCAGCTCCTCGGTCTCCCGGACCGCGTAGCCGAACATCATTCCCTGGTCGCCGGCGCCGCCCGTGTCGACGCCTTGCGCGATGTCGGCGGACTGCGGATCGATCGAAGAGACCACGGCGCAAGTCTCGTAGTCGAAGCCGAACTTCGCGCGCGTGTAGCCGATCTCCTTGATCGTGTGCCGCACGATCGAGGCGAAATCCACGTAGGTCTTCGTCGAGATCTCGCCGGCAATGAAGGCCAGTCCGGTCGTGACCAGGGTCTCGCAGGCGACGCGGCCCGTCGGGTCGTCGCGGAGCACGGCGTCCAGGATCGCGTCGGAGATCTGGTCGGCGATCTTGTCCGGGTGCCCCTCCGTGACCGACTCGGAGGTGAAGTAGTGCTTGCCGTCCTGTAGCATGAACGCTCCTTGAGGCCTGAACTGAAACGCCGACCCTAGCACGCAAGCCTCTTCGGGTCAACGAGTTGGCTGCCGCCTGCTAGGGGATCTCCCGCCCCCAGGACGAGGAAGACCGTGCGTAGAAGTCCAGGACGTTGCGCCCGTAGCTCTTGCGGCGGACGAGCGACAGCCCCTCGGGCTCCCCCGCGGCGACACGGCTGTCGCGCGTGTCGCGCTGAAGCACCAGCAGGCCGCCGGGGCGGAGCAGCCGGGCCGCCCCTTCCAGCAGGCCGTCGCCGGCAGGCTCCGTGTAGGGCGGATCCGCGAAGACGAGATCGAAGCGGGCGCCGCGGTCGTCGAGCGACGCGATCGCCCGTTCGGCCTCGACGCCCAGGATCTCGGCCTCCTGTGCCGACGCCCCGAGCCGCTCGAGGTTGCGCTCGAGCGCCTCGCGATCGCGTTCGACGAAGACGGCCCGCGCGGCGCCGCGAGAGAGCGCCTCGATGCCGACGGCGCCGCTGCCCGCGAAGAGATCGAGCACCGCCGCGCCGGGCACGGAATCCTGCAGCATGTCGAAGAGCGCCTCGCGCGCAAGGCTCGAGGTCGGACGCGCGCGACGCGGGATCTCCAGGTGCCTGCCCTTCCAGCGGCCCGCCGAGACACGAAGGCGCGAGCGAGGTCCGGCCACGGATTAGCCGCCGCCGTCGGGCGTGGGCGTCGGGGCGGGCCGCGGCCGCGGGGGCGGCTCGAACTGGTAGCGCAGCTCGACGCGGGGCACGAACAGCGTGTAGGGGTCGTTCACGCCCTCGATCTCGATGATGTCGCGCGTCTCGTCGACCCGCCGCACGCGGAACATCGCCCCGTCGAAGCGGCGCAGGATCAGGCCGATCGGGAGAGCTTCGCGGTCGAAGCGGGACAGGGGCGCGAGCGGGGCGAGAAAGACGCCCTTCAGTCCCTCGAGCGACGCCCGAAGCGCGGACACCTCCGGCGACAGCGCCGAGAGCTCGTCGAAGCGAAACTCCTTGCGCGTGCCGTCGGGCCGAGTCACGACGACCAGGGCCTGCGCGTTCATCCCGGCCGTGATCATGCTGCGCCAGTCGCCCGGCTCCGCCCAGAGCGAGGGCTTGCCGAAGAACTCGCAGTAGAAGGCGACCTCCTCGGTCGGCAGCTCGTGCTTGTCGAGCTTGTCCTTCCCGTCGCGGCTGACCTTCCAGACCAGCGTGCCATCGCGAAAGAGCGTGACGCGCTCGAAGCCCTGGTTGGACTGACGAATCGACTCGACGCAGAAAGTGGGCTCCTGCGCCGCCGCCGGCGACGACGCGGAGCCCAGCAGAAGCGCGAGGGCTCCCGCCAGGGTCCTGACGCCCTCAGCGCCTCCCGGACGAACGACGCCTCGCCGTCGCAATCGCGTAGTCCTTCTCCTCCCCCGCGGTGATCCGTCCGTCCAGCCGCGCGGCCCGCGCCGCCGCGAGCGCGCGCGCGATCCAGGGTCCGGGCGGCACTCCCGCGGCCACGATCTCGCCCCCCGAAACCCCGGCCTTCATTGTCGCGCGAAGCCGCTGGGCGCGCATCACCCGCCGACGGTCTCCCGGCGACAGGCCGGCGAGAGCGGCGGCAACCTCCTCCGGACGGGCCTGCCCGAGCCAGGCGTCGATTCGGGACGGAGCGCGCCGTTCGAGCGCGAGCCGCAGCGCGCGCCGGCGCCCGGGAAACTGCGCGAGCCGCCTCGCCGCATCCCCCGTCAGCCCGAGTCGACCGGCGATGCCGGCGACCGATCTCGGAGAAAGCGTCGAGATCCAGGCGAGCAACACGCTCGGGAAGAGCGGGGCCCCACGGTTCGCCGCGATGAGGGCGGCGGCGTCCACCCGCCGGCGCGCGGCCGCGTCGGCGGAAAGCGACGGGTGCAGCGCCCGCAGCAGGCCCAGCCGCTCGAGAGAGGCGATGGCCCGCCCCGCACGCGGCTCCGCGAAGATCTTCTCCAGCTCGCGGCGGATGCGATCGCCGGAGATCGTGGCCAGGGCCCCGGCGGAGGCCGCTTCCCGAATCCAGCGGGCGCTTTGCGGCTCGATGCGGAAACCCAATCGGCTGCCGTAGCGCGCGGCGCGGAATCCCCGCGTCGGATCGTCGGTCGCGGAGTCGCGGTGGAGCAGGCGCAGACGGCGGGCCGCGAGGTCCCGCGCGCCGCCGAGCGGGTCGATCCGCTTCGGAGGGCGGGAGAGCAGCTCCAGGGCCATCGCGTTGACCGAGAAATCCCGCCGCGCGAGGTCCTCGACCAGCGTTCCCGGCTCCACCTCGGGAAGCGCCCCGGGTCTCGCATAGCGCTCGCGACGCCGCGTCGCGATATCGACCTGCTCCCCGCCCGGAAGCGACATCGACGCGGTGCCGAAGCGCTCATGCCGCCGAACGCTCGCGCCCAGGGCCGCGGCGAGCTCCTGCGCGAAGGCCGCGGCGTCGGCGTCGACGACGAGGTCCACCTCGGACACCGGGCGGCGCAGCAACAGGTCCCGGACCGCGCCGCCGACCGCGTGAAGGCTCGTCTGGCGGCGCCGCGCGAGACGCCGGGCCTCGCGGATCGCCCTCCTCAGCGGGGCGGGAAGTCTACGCAGATCGAGACGGGCTCCCCGATTCCCGATTCCCGATTCCCGATTCACGTCTTTAGAAGATGTACGCCACCGAGTCCTCCCCCGCCAGGGCCCGGATCTCGTCGGCCAGGCGCGGGGAGGGAGCGATGCGCAGGGAGTCGGCGGTTTTCACGCGCGCCTCGAACTCGCCGGGGCGCACGAGGCGCAGGGAGACGGGCGTCGCGCCGGGGTATCGCCGGAGGTGCTCCTGGAGGCGCGCGAGCACGCTCTCGTCGGCGAGCGCGAGGTTCACGCGGATCTCGATCTCGCGAGCGCGGCGCTCGTTGATGCCCTCGAGCGGGGTGATCTCCTGGATCGTCAGCTCGCGCGCGGATCCGGACTCCCGCACGATGCCGGTCGCCAGGACCGGGAGATCCGCGGTCAGCCAGGAGCCGACCTTCTCGTAGAGCGCCGCGAAGACGGCGACCGGCACGCTCCCGGTCATGTCCTCGAGCGTCGCCTTGAGCATGGTCTTGCCCTCGTTGACGCCCTTCTTGATCTTCTGGCGCTTGACGGAGGTCAGCACCCCGCCGATCTTCACGGCCTGGTCGACCTTCCCCGCGAGATCCGCGACGCGCGCGTCCCCGAATCGCTCGATCTCGCCGGCGAACTTCGCGAGCGGGTGCCCGGTGACGTAGAAGCCCAGGACATCCTTTTCGCCCTTGAGCTTCTGCTCGACGGACCATTCGGGCATGTCGGGGAAGCCCTCGCCGGTCATCCCCCCGGACGCCTCGCCGCCGAAGAGGCTCGACTGGCCCAGCTCCGCCTCCTCCCGGGTCCGTTGCGCCTGCGCCAGCACGCGGTCCGCGGCGTTCGCGAGCGTCGCCCGGTTCTTCCCGAGCGAATCGAAGGCCCCGGCGCAGATCAAGGCGTCGAAGGTGCGGCGGTTCACGAGGCGGCTGTCGAGGCGATTCGCGAAGTCGGAGAAGGACTCGAATCTTCCGCCCGCCGCGCGCTCGGCGAGGACCGCCTCCGCCGCCGAATCCCCGACGCCCTTGACCGCCGCGAGGCCGAAGCGGATCGCCTCCCCGACGCCGGCGAAGGCCTTCTCCGATTCGTTGATGTCGGGGGGCAGGACCGGGATTCCCACCTCCTGGCAGTCCCCGATCACCTTGACGATGCCGTCGGTGGAGCCGATCTCGGCGGAGAGGGTCGCCGCGAGGAAGTCCACGGGATGGTGCGCCTTCAGGTAGGCGGTCTTGTAGGCGACCAGCGCGTACGCCACCGCGTGCGACTTGTTGAAGCCGTAACGCGCGAACGGCTCGATGAGCGCCCAGAGCTCCTGCGCCTTCTTCTTCGGGGTGCCATGCTCCACCGCTTTGCGGATGAAGCGCTCCCCCTCCGCGACCATGATCTCTTTCTTCTTCTTGCCGATCGCCTTGCGCAGCAGGTCGGCCTCGGCGAGCGAGTAGCCCGCGACCCGCGACGCGATGCGCATGACCTGCTCCTGGTAGACCAGGATGCCCAGCGTCTCCTCGAGGATGTCGGCGAGCTCCGGGAGCGGATAGGAGACCTTGCTGGTTCCGCTGCGGCGGCGCACGTAGTCCTCGACCGTCCCCGCGTCGAGCGCGCCGGGTCGGTAGAGGGCGTTCAACGCCGCGAGGTCGGCGAAGACCCGCGGCTTCGCGCGCCGCAGCAGATCGCGCATCCCGGAGGAGTCGAACTGGAAGACGCAGGCGGTCTTTCCCGACCGGAACAGCTCGAAGGTCTTCTCGTCGTTGAGCGGGACGTGATCGAGATCGATCGTCTCGCCGGCCCGCTTCTGCACGGCCGCGAGCGTCGCGTCCAGGATGTCGAGCGTGATCAGGCCCAGGAAGTCGATCTTGAGCAGGCCCATCTTCTCGACGGCCGTCATGTCGAACTGGGTCGTGATCTCGTCCTTGTTCGTGCGGTAGAGCGGCAAATACTCGGTGATCGGGCGCGGCGCGATCACCACGCCCGCCGCGTGCATGCCGGCGTGGCGGGAGAGGCCCTCCAGCCGCTCCGCGATGCGCACGACCTTCTTGATCTCCGGGTCGGAGGCGATCGCCTCCTGCAGGAGGGGCGACTCCAACATCGCCTTCTTGAAGGTCACGTCCGGCCCGTCGGGCACGAGCTTGGCGATGCGGTCCCCGAGCGCGACGGGCAGCGACAGCACGCGCGCGACGTCCCGGACCGCCAGCTTCGGGCGCAGCTGCGAGAAGGTCACGATCTGCGCGACGTTCTCCCGGCCGTACTTGCGGGTCACGTAGTCGATGACCTCCGAGCGCCGCGCCTGGCAGAAGTCGATGTCGATGTCGGGCATCGAGATGCGCTCGGGGTTCAGGAACCGCTCGAAGAGCAGGTCGTAGCGCAGCGGGTCGATCTCCGTGATGCGCAGTGCCCAGGAGACGATCGAGCCCGCCGCGCTGCCCCGCCCCGGACCGACGGAGATCCCGCTATCCCGCGCGAAGCGGATGAAGTCCGAGACGATCAGGAAGTAGGAGGGAAATCCCATCTTCTCGATGACCGTCATCTCGTAGGCCAGCCGCTCCCGATACTTCTCGGGCGGGTTGGGGACCTTGCCGGCGGCGAACAGCGGCGCCATGACCGCGAGGCGGCGCTCGAGGCCCTCGCGCGCCAGG
This sequence comes from Thermoanaerobaculia bacterium, assembly GCA_036557025.1. Lineage (GTDB taxonomy): Bacteria > Acidobacteriota > Thermoanaerobaculia > UBA5066 > Gp7-AA6 > DATBIJ01. The sequence continues at coordinate 11,801 of DATBIJ010000275.1, forward strand.
TCGCGGAAGTGCTCCGCGGGCGTGCTGCCCTCGGGAGCCGAGAACGTCGGCAGGTGGAGCTCGTGGGTCTCGAATTCCACGGCGCAGCGCTCGGCGACCGCGACGGTGTTGCGGACGGCCTCCTCGCTCCAGTTCTTGAAGCGCGAGCGCATCTCGTCGGGGTCCTTGACGTAGAACTCGTCGTTGTAGAAGCGCATGCGGCGCTCGTCCTCGAGCGTCTTGCCCATGCCGATGCAGAGGAGGACCTCGTGGGCGAAGGCGTCGTCGCGCCGCAGGTAGTGGCTGTCGTTGGTCGCCACGGCCGGGGCGCCGGTCTCGCGCGACAGCCGCAACAGCTCCGGCACGATCGCGGTCTGCTGCGGTAGGCCGTGATCCATGATCTCGACGAAGAAGTTGCCCTTGCCGAAGATCTCCTCGTACTCGAGGAAGGCGTTCTTGGCGGCCTCGTAGTTGTTCCGCGCCAGCGCGCCGGCGACCTCGCCCTTCAGACACCCGGACAGGCCGATCAGGCCCTCCGCGTGCTGCCGCAGCAGCTTCTTGTCCATCCGCGGGCGATGGTAGAAGCCCGTCAGGTAGGCCTCGGAGACCAGCCGCACGAGGTTCTGGTAGCCCTTCTGCGACGAGGCCAGGATCGTCAGGTGATAGGCGTAGCCCTCCCCCGACTCGCTCGCGGCGCGGGCGTCGCGGTCCGTGCGGTCTCCGGGCGCGATGTAAGCCTCGACGCCGAGGATCGGGCGCACGCCCGCCTTGAGGGCTTCGTGGTAGAAGTGAAATGCCCCGAACATGTTGCCGTGGTCGGTGACGGCGACCGCCGGCATCGAGAGCTCCCGCACGCGGTCGCACAGCTCCGGCAGGCGGTTGGCGCCGTCCAGGAGCGAGAACTGGCTGTGGAGATGAAGGTGAACGAAGTCGCCGGCCATGGGGCAGGTTGACGCTACACCACGGACAGTTGTCTTCCAAGCGCCGCGAGCACACGCGCGTGTGATCGGCGCGCTCGGCGCGCGCCCCATCTCCTTGACTCCCCACAGTCGAGGCCCTACGCTGTCTCACGAGACTCCCAGGACGAGCCGGAACGAATCTGTCAGAATGGCCGGGCGCCGGTCAGGACGGAGTCATGGGCCTGCGAAACGTTCTCGAGAAGATGAAGCTCATCGAGCCGGAGGCCGCGGGGGCTTCTCCCGCGAGACCGGTCGCGCCGCCGGCTTCCGGACGCTCGGCGCCCGCCTCGGCGAAGTCCACGGCGTCCCTGGACGATCTGCTCCGGGACGTGCCGACCCTGCGCGTCGCGGACGACGATCTCGCCCGCGCCCAGGGGTCTTCGGGGGATGCCATCCCCGACTTCGCCGCGATCTACAAGGCCGCCGGAATCGCGGATCCGCGCCACGGGTTCGGGGCCTACAAGGTGCTCGAGATCCTCTCGTCGCCGGAGTTCGCCGGTCTCGACGCCCGGGCTCGGGCCTCCACCCTTTCCGGGTTCCTGAAGATGAACCCCTCGGGCCCGGTGCCGATCCGCGAAGTCATTCAGGACGCCGTTCAGCGCGACCAGGCACTCGATCGCTTCGAAGAGTTCCTTCGCAAGAAGCTCGAGTCGCGCGCCGAGGAAGTGCGGGCGGAGAACGCGCGCCTCCAGGCGGAGATGGACGCACTCGCGCGAAAGAACCGCGAACGGATGGAGGCCAGCGAAAAGGCGATCGAGTCGGAGCGGCGCCGGTTCGCCGATTGGCAGGGGCGCAAGCAGGCCGAAGAGGAGAAGCTCTACCGGGCGGTCGAGCCCTTCGTCGAGAACAATCCGGTCTCGGCGCGGCAAGGCGCACCGGCTCCGCCGCGCGGCGCGGGGTAGCACCGGACAACGGGGAACGTCGCGCCGGGCGGCCGGCGGCGTCCCGAGGAGAACAGGACGATGTTCCAGCGGCTCGGGCGGCTCCTCAAGTCGTGGTTGGGCTTCTTCATCTCCTTCGCCGAGGACCCGGAGGTCATGCTCCAGGAGTCCATCGAGGAGATGCGAAACACGCTTCCCAGGCTCAACCAGATCCTCGTCACCACGCGTGCAACCGTCATTCGGCTCGAGCAGGAGAAAAACGAGCTCGAACGCCGTGAGAAACAGCTCACGAACTCGATCCAGGCCGCGCTGCGCGAGGGAAGCCCGGAGGCCCGCAAGGTCGCGGAGCAGGACGCGCTCGCCCTCCAGCAGGTCCGCCAGGACTTGACCGCCACCCGCGAGCAGCTTCTCGCCGCGACCAACGCCTTCCAGAACGCCCAGCTCACGGTCGAAGACATCAAGACCCGGCTGCGCGCCCGCATCGAGGAGGCGCGCCGCGCGATCCAGGAATCCAAGAAGGCCGAGGTCATGAAGAGCGCCGCCAACGCCCTGACGGAGCTCGAGACCTACGGGACCGCCGCGACCGCGGAGAAGTACCTCGAGGAGATCAAGCAGAAGGTCGCGGAGTCGAAGGCGGCCGTCGAGATGTCGACCGGCGGCATGGACGTCGAGCGCATCAAGACGGAACGCAAGGCGCGCGAGATCCAGGCGGCCAGCATCCTCTCGGAGTTCGAGGTCGAGATGGGCATCAAGAAGCCCGACGCGACCCGGGAAGCGGCTCCGTTCGGGGAGACCAAGGCGGCCCAGCCGACGCCGCAGAAGCTCCCGGAAGGCGGCGGCTAGGCGGCGGCCCGGCCTCCGCCACGGCCCCGACCAGGATCCCCCTTGCTCGAGCGTTTTCCGGTCTTCAAGAAGGCGTTCGCCAACCAGTACCAGGCCATTCTCCTGGCGGGCGCGGCTGCCTTTTCCGCCGTCACGATGTCGCCGCTGCCGGTCATCCTGCTGCTCGGGGCGGAAATGATGGTGATGCCCTTCCTCTTCGAGCGGCTGAAGCGGCGCATCGAGATCGAGAAGAAGTACGCCGGCCGCCAGTTCGAGACGATCTCCGTCGATGACCAGCTCAAGGAGCTGCCTCCGGCGTCGCGGGAGCGATTCGAACGGCTGCGCCGGCTCTGCGACCGGATCCAACAGAATTACCGCGGCCTCTCCCCCGAGAGCCAGGGCGTGCTGGCCGAGCAGAGCGCGAAGTTCGAAGCGATCCTGGCCTCGTGCCTGCGTCGCCTCTGGCTGCTGAAGAAGTACGAGGAGCTCACCGCCGGCTTCCCGGAGTCGCAGATCGAGGCCGAGATCCGGAAGCTGCGCGACGAAGTCGAGACGAGCAACGCGAACGCCCGTGTCCGCGAGGCCCGCCAGCAGAACCTCCAGATCAAGGAGAAGCTGCTGGAGACGGTGCGCCGCAACGCCGTGAGCCGCACGGCCCTGCAGGCGGAGCTGGACTCGCTCGAGTCGCTGCTGCAGCTGCTCTACCAGAAGTCGGTCGCCACGACGGACGCCGAGGCGTTCTCGCTCGAGATCGACGACGTCCTCGCCCAGGCGGAGATCGACGCTGCCAGCGTCCAGGAGATGGAGCAGCTGCTCGGCGCGATGCCGGACCGCGCCGCGAGCGTGTCGGACGCGATCCGCCGTCCCCTGGCCGCCGACGCGGCGGAGGCTCTGGCGCCCAAGCGAGTCCGGGACGCCCTGCGCAAGGGCCGCTCCTAGGAGCAGCAGGCACGCCCGCATGTCCACGGCCGCCGAGCCCCCCGCCGCCTTCGTCGCCTCCCTCCCCGCCTGGGCCGCGGAGATCGTCAAGGCCGTCCGGGCGAAGCAGGCGAATCTCTTCCTGGTACACGGCGTGCCGGAGGACCTCGTCCCGGTCCGCGGAAACGGAAGCCGGCGCTGGGTCTCGCTCGAGGCCTTCCTAACGCAGGAGCTCTTCGGCGGTTGGCCCTCGATCGTCACCTACAACCGCGCCGAGGGGCTGGGCTTCCATACCCCCGAGTCCCGCCGCCATTTCGAGGAGAAGCTCAAGAGCTACGACGCGGTGCACGGCACGCGGTGGGCCGACGCGCTGCCCCGCGACGCCGGCAACTGCTTCGCCCTCCTCGACTCCTATTTCCGAAGCTGCGCGTCGCTGACCCCGGCCCGGCCGCTGGTGCTCCTGCTTCCCTTTGCGGAGACCGTGGTGCCGGCCGCCGACGCCGCCTCCCGCTCGGCCGAGGAGCGCGCCCTGCTCGTCTACCTGCGCAAGTGGTCGCAGGACCCGGCCCTGCTCGCCAAGAACATCCTGATCGTCCTGGTGACGGAGACGCTCGCCGAGCTCGATCCCAAGCTCCTGCGCTCCCACGCGTCCCGCGAGATCGAGATCCTTCGACCCGACGGCACGGAGCGGCGGGAGTACCTGGACGGCGTCCGGCCGCCGGAGTGGTACGGAAGGATGTCGGAGCTGACGCCGTCGCAGCTCTCGGATCTCACCGCCGGGATGACCCGCGTTCAGCTGGGCCAGATCTTGGACGGCGCGGACGCGGGCGGCGAGAAGATCACGCGCGCCCAGGTGCGCCGCATCAAGAAGGAAGTGATCGAGACCGAAGGCCTGGGCCTGATCGAGTACGTAGAGCCCAAGTACGACCTCTCGATGGTCGCCGGCATGCCCGCCGTGAAGGAGCGCCTCCAGCGCGCCGCCCGGGCCATCGCCCGCGGGAACCCGTCGGCCGTGCCGATGGGCTACCTGATCTGCGGCCCCGTCGGAAGCGCCAAGACCTTCCTGGTGGAGTGCTTCTCGGCGGAGCTGGGGTTTCCCTGCGTCAAGCTCAAGAACTTCCGCTCGATGTGGGTCGGCTCCACCGAGGCGAACCTCGAACGCATCCTGAAGATCCTCTCGGCGCTGACGCCGGTCGGTGTGGTCGTGGACGAGGCCGACGCGGCGCTGGGCAACCGCGAGGCGCAGGGCGATTCGGGGACGCAGAACCGGGTGTTCGGCACGATCGCGGCCTTCATGGGAGACACGAGGAACCGCGGACGGATCCTCTGGTTCCTGATCACCGCGCGGCCGGACCTGCTGCCGATCGATCTGAAACGCCAGGGCCGCGCCGAAGAGCACGTTCCGCTCTTCTATCCCGAAACGGTCGAGGAGTACTCCGAGATCTACCGGGTCATGCTCAAGAAGCTCGGCATCAAGACGAAAGTCGCGGATCTGTCCGCGGTCACGCGCAAGGAGCGGCTGCTGGGCCTCTCCGGATCGGACCTGGAGGCGGTGCTGGTGCGCGCGGTCCTCGAAGCGGAAGCCGAGGAGTCCCCCGAAGTCCGGGAGGAGCACCTGCGCAAGGCGTTCGAGGACTTCATCCCCTCGGTGAACTCTCTCGAGCGGGAGATGCAGATTCTCTGCGCGGTCCTGGAGTCCACGAGCCGCGAGCTGTTGCCCGAGAAATACCGGGACATGGATCGCGCGAAAATCCAGGCCCGCGTTTCGCAGATCAAGATGGAGCTGCGAATCGGGTAAGGCCGGGGCGCTACCCGGCGCTCTCGGGAGTGCCCGCCCGCGCGCGGTCGTAGTCCTCGGGCACGTCGACGTCGGCGAGCGCCTCGGCCGGCCAGGACACGACGTCCGCCTCGCCCTGGTGCCGCCGAACGACCTGCCGCCCGCACCCCTCCCCCTCCATCGCGCCCAGCTCGGCGAAGAGCGCGCGGTCGTAGAGCATCGGGGGCGCGTTCACGCCGGCGTAGTCCGAGATCACCAGCGGGGATTCCGACGCGCGGTAGCGCTCGACCATCGTCCGGATCATCGCGGCGGTGACGAAGGGCATGTCCGCCAGCATCACCACGGCGGCCGGAGAATCCGCGGGCACCTGCGCGATGCCCGCGCGCAGCGACACGTTGACGCCCTTCGCGTAG
>DATBIJ010000276.1:0-4339 GCA_036557025.1 Thermoanaerobaculia bacterium
CGCCCTCTCTTACCGCCCCGCTTCCGTCCGCACCGGCCTCATCGTGTCGCTCGCGTCCCTGCTCGCGCTTGCCGCCTTCGTCCTCACCGATCGCCGGGCATCACGAGCTCGACACGATTCCACGATTCCCCGGGGACCCGACCCCTAGGCGGCCTCGGAGCGGGCAAGACCTTCCAGGATCCGCTCGACCTCTTCGAGGAGGGCGTCGCCGCGGCCGGCGGGCAATGAGAGGGCGCGGCCGGGTGTCAGCGACGCGCCCGGGGTGCCCTGGACCAGAGCGAGGAGAGCCTCGGCGTCGATGGCGGCGTTCTCCGCGAAGCGCAGGTGCAGGCGGCCCGCCTGGTAGGTGGCCGAGGTGACGCCGAGGCGCTCCGCGCGGGAGCGCACCCGCGAGTAGGCGATGAGACGCCCGACGACCGGCGGCGGCTCGCCGAAGCGGTCGGCGATCTCGCGCCGCACTTCCTCCAGCGCCGCGTCGTCGGAGGCGCGCGCGATCTTCTTGTAGAGCATCATCCGCCAGTTCTCGTCCGCGACGTAGGCGTGCGGGATCGCCAGATCCAGTCCGAGCGAGAGCGTCACCGTCCGCTCCGGCATCGGCTCCTCGCCGCGCAGCTCGCGGATCGTCTCCTCGAGCAGCGTCAGGTAGGTCTCGAACCCCACCGACGCGATGTGGCCGGACTGCTCGCCGCCGAGGATGTTGCCGGAGCCGCGGATCTCCAGGTCGCGCGCCGCGACGCGGAAGCCCGCGCCCAGGTCGCAGAACTCCTGGATCGCCGCGAGCCGGCGCCGCGCGATCTCGGAAAGCCCCGAAACCTCGCGGACGAGCAGATAGGCGAAGCCCTGCTTGTCGCTGCGGCCGACCCGGCCGCGCAGCTGGTAGAGCTGCGCCAGCCCATAGGCCTCCGCGCGGTCGATCAGGATCGTGTTCGCGGTCGGGATGTCCAGGCCGTTCTCGATGATGGTCGTCGCGAGCAGCAGGTCCGCCTCGCGGTTGTAGAAGCGCCGCATCGCCTTCTCGAGCTCGGTCTCCCGCATCGCGCCGTGCGCGACCGCGATCCGCATCGCCGGCGCCCACTGCTCGAGCTGTTCCTTGATCTTGCCGATCGTCTCGACGCGGTTGTGGACGAAGAAGACCTGCCCGCCCCGCGACAGCTCCGCTTCGATCGCCTCGCGCACGACCTCCGGCTTGAACGGCGCGACCTGCGTGTCGATCGCGAGACGGTCCCGCGGCGGCGTCTCGATGACCGACAGATCGCGCAGGCCCGACAGCGCGAGGTGCAGCGAGCGCGGGATCGGCGTCGCGGACATCGAGAGCACGTCGATCGAGGCCTTCCACTCCTTGAGCTTCTCTTTCTGGGCGACGCCGAAGCGCTGCTCCTCGTCGACGATCAGGAGTCCCAGGTCCCGGAACGCCAGGTCCTTGCCGAGCATGCGGTGCGTCGCGATGAGGATGTCGATGGATCCCTCCGCGGCCTTCCCGACGATCTCCTTCTGCTCCTGCCGCGAGCGGAACCGCGACAGCAGCTCGATCGTCACCGGGAAGCTCGCGAAGCGGCGCGTGAAGGTTCGGAAGTGCTGATCCGCCAGGATCGTCGTCGGTGCCAGCACCGCGACCTGCTTGCCGTCCAGGACCGCTTTGAAGGCCGCGCGCATCGCGACCTCGGTCTTCCCATAGCCGACGTCGCCGCAGAGCAGGCGGTCCATCGGCTTCTCCGACTGCATGTCCCGCTTGACGTCCGCGATCGCCTGCACCTGGTCGGGCGTCTCGACGTATTCGAAGGCGTCCTCGAACTCCTTCTGCCACGGGGAATCCTTCGAGAAGGCGAAGCCGCCCGACATGCTTCGCCGCGCGGAGATCTTCAGGAGCTGGTCGGTCATGTCCCGCATCGCCTTCTTGACCGACGACTTCCGCCGGGCCCAGCCGGCGCCTCCGAGTTTGTCCAGCGCCGGCGTGACGCCCTCGACTCCGGAGTACTTCTGCACGAGGTCGAAGCGCTCGACCGGCAAGAGCAGCGTTTTCTCCTCCGCGTAGGAGATCTCCATGAACTCGTGCTCTTCTCCCTCGACGGGAACGCGCTTCAGGCCGCGGAAGAGCCCGATGCCGTAGTCCGTGTGCACGACCGCGTCGCCGAGCTTCAGGTCGCGCAGGTCCGACAGAAACGCCTCCGACAGGCGTCCACGCGCCGGCGCGGCGCGCCGCTCCTCGCCGAAGATCTCGGCCTCGGCGTAGAGCAGCAGCGCCGGCTCGCGCAGCCGAAAACCCGCCGACAGCTCCGAGGCAATCACGCGCAGCCCCGTCTCGCCCTCCTCGGAGGCGACCGGCAGACCGTACTCGCCCGCGAAGCGGCGCAGCTTCTCGACGCCGCCGGTCTCGCGGACCGCGGCGTAGACCTCGGACCCCGCGGCGAGCGCCGCCGCGATCTCCGCGGCCGCCTCCGCGGTTCGTCCGGCGTGCGCGGGAACCGGCTCCGCGGGAATCCGGACCAGCGCGCCGGAGTCCCCGTCGAGCCCGAGCCGGTCGAAGCGGATGTCCGCACGCGCGAGCTCGGCGGCGACCGCTTCGAGCGGCCGCACCAGCTCCTCCGGCTCGAAGGGATCGATGTCGGGGTCGCGGTCCGCGGCGACGCGCGCGGCGAAGGCCTCGGCTTCCTGCGCGCAGAGCCCCGGCTCGACCACCACGATCCGAGCGGCGCCGGCGTGATCGAGCCATCCCGAGGGCATCGGGGACGCCGCGGGGAGAAAGCAGATCCGCTCGGCTTCGGAGGGGGGACGGCCCAGACGCTCGGTCAGGAGTTGGCGCACCTCCTCGGAGTCCGAGCCGGCGGCGAATGGGGGGACAACGGCACGCGCGAGCCGCTCGACCGAGCGCTGCGTGTCCGGATCGAAAACGCGCAACGACGCGATGCGGTCTCCGTCCAGCTCGATCCGCAGCGGCAGCGTTCGATCCGGAGGGAAAACGTCGAAGAGCCCGCCGCGCACCGCGAGGTCCCCGGTCTCCGAGACGAGGTCCGCCCGGCGGTACCCGACCTGTGTGAGACGCGCGACGATTCCGGGCAGGGAGATCTCGGCGCCCTCCGCGATCTCGACCAGCATTCCGGCGACGAAGTCCGGCGACGGCAGCCGTGTCGCGAGCGCCCGCGCGGGAATCACCGCGGCGTCGTAGGACAGCGGGTCGCGCAGGGCCGCGAGCAGCGCGAATTCCTCGCGACGAGCCTTGAGCGACGGCGGGATCCGCTGGTACGGGGTCAGCGTCGGGGCCGGCGCATGGAACACCCGCTCCAGCCCCGCGGCGGCGAGGTCGGCGACGAGCGGCGCCGCCGCCTTCTCGTCGGACACCACGATGGCGAGCGGGATGCCGAGGTCGCGGCGCAGCGCGGCGAGGATCAGCGCCGGCAGGGCGCCGACGCCGCCGGCGACCACCGGCCGCGCGCCGGCCGCGAGCGTCTCGCGCAGACGCTCGTAGGCGGGAAGGCGGCGCGGGATCTCCAGCAGCATGGGGTCGACTCGGGTCGCGGAGTATCTATCGGGCCGACGCCGTCCCGGGCGGCATCAGGGCGCGGAGGCGCTCGACGGCGGCCACCGTCGTCTCGGCGGCGAAATCGATCTCCTCTTGCGTCGTGCCGCGGCCCAGCCCGAAGCGGATCGAGGAGTGCGCCAGATCGTCGGGCACGCCGATCGCGCGCAGGACGTGCGACGGCCGGATCGAGGCCGACGTGCACGCCGATCCCGAGGAGACCGCCGCGTCGCGCATGCTCATCAGGAGCGCCTCTCCTTCGACGCCGGCGAAGGAGACGTTCAGGTTTCCGGGCAGCCGCCGCTCGGGCGCCGGCCCCGACGGATCCCCTTCCGAGGTGATCTCGGGCAGCGGCGGGCCGTTCAAGCGCAGCCCGTCGACGCGCGAGGTGAGGCGGCTCCAGAGGCGCGCGCGCAGGAGGCGCAGGCGGCGCGACTCCTCTTGCCGCTCCGCCATCGCGATTTCGACCGCGCGCCCGAATCCGACGATCCCGGGCACGTTCAGGGTCCCGGAGCGCAGCCCGCGCTCGTGGCCGCCCCCGTGGATCAAGGGCAGCACGCGCACCCGCGGGTTTCGGGCCCGCACGTAAAGCGCTCCGATCCCCTTGGGCCCGTAGAGCTTGTGCGCCGTGACCGAGGCCAGGTCGACCGAGGAGGCTTCCACGTCGAAAGGGATCTTGGTGAAGCCCTGCACCGCGTCGGTGTGCAGCAGGACGCCCCGCTCGCGGCAGATCGCGCCGATCTCGGCGATCGGGTGGATCGTGCCGATCTCGTTGTTGGCGAGCATCAGCGTCACCAGGACCGTCCGATCGTCGATCGCCTCGGC
>DATBIJ010000277.1:0-1866 GCA_036557025.1 Thermoanaerobaculia bacterium
GAAGGCGACACGTTGATCACGGACCCCGACTTGCTTGCGCGCCTCGGTTTTTCTCGCGACGCGCGAAACGTTTATCTCGCTAAAGGCGCTGTCCTCGACCAGAGATCGTCGCCCGCCGAGCCGAAGGAGTTTGGAACAGCGGATTTCGGATGGACGACCATTCTCGGAAATCAGCACACTCCTCATTCCACGCTTTACGACTACGCCTTTCTGGATTCGGGAGAGATTTACGTAACCTCTGGTGCCACGATCGCAGTGTTTGATGCACAGCTGCACTTTTCGAGCGGCGTCCTTCTTCATCAAGTCACCTGGTTTGGGCGTGACGCTGCGATGTTTCAATCCTTGCAGGGCCTCATCCTGCGAGTGTGCCAATCGGGAATACCGCCCGGGGCGCCTGTCACGACGATTCTGGGATCCGGACAATCGATAAACAACGACAGCTTCAGCTTCACCGTGATCTTGAGCGGCGGAGAAGTCGTCCGCAATCTCAACTGTGCCTACCTGGCGAGATCAGTGATCGAGTCGACCGATCCCGATACCGACCTCACCTTGCGAAAAGTCCGGGCGGGTTGGCAACGGCAGGTCAGTCCCTCGCCGGTTTCCGCGACGTTTCCCAACGACGTGCCGACGACGCATCCCTACTTCCGCTTCATCGAAGCGTTGGCAAGGTCGGGCATCACGGCGGGATGTGCGCCGGGATCGTTCTGTCCGAACAGTCCGATCACGCGCGGAGAGATGGCGGTCTTTCTCTCCGCCGCGCTGGGTCTGCACTTCACAAACTAGCGCAGCAGCCGCGCCAGGGCCTCGCTCGCGCCCGCGCCTTCCGGCAGTCCCTCAAGGCCGGGAACGCGCTCGCGCAGCGCCGCGAGACGGCCGGGCGCCGCGGAGAAGTCGAAGGCCAGGACGACGCGGGCGTCGGGCGGAAGATCCGGCGAGAGCGCCGCGAGGATCTGGAACCCCTGCTGGCGCGCGAGCTCGTGGATCGCGCGCGCCCGATCCCCGCCGTGGCGCTCGAGCGCCGCCTCCAGATCGCCGGCGAGCCTCTCCGGCGGCGTGCGGTCGAAGACGACGTCGACGAAGACCGCGTCGAAGATGCGGCGCGCGAGCGCCTCGCGGGCCTCCCCCGCGTCCCCCGCGCGAACGAGCACCACGGCGCCGCCGCCGGTCGCGAGACGCGAGAACGCCTCGACGTATTCGTGGCCGTCTTCGATGACCAGGATCGAACGGCTCGCGCTCATGCCTCCTCCGCGGCGGGGAATTCCAGCACGATCGCCTTGCGCCACGCGGGCGAGGGCGGCGGCCCGACGGAGACGCGGCCCGCGTGCCGCCGCACGAGCTCCGCCACGACGCCCCAGCCCCGGTCCGGCTCCCGGCCGAGGATCGTCTCGGGCGCGATCGCTCCCGGGAGATCGTCCGCCAGCACGACGCGGGCGAACGCCTCGCCCGTGATCACGACCCGGCCGCGCTCGACCGTGATCGAGAGGCGCGCCGGCCGGCCGTCGTCGCGCGCCGCGGCGAGCGCGTTGGCGAAGAGGTTGCGCCAGATGGTCTCCCAGTCGCCGGCCGGCACGCGGACCCGCGACGGCATGCCCTGCGGCGCCACGGTCTCGAGCGCCGGCGGAGGGCTCTTCGTTTCCCGCGCGACGCGGCCGGCGAGATCTCGAAGGGCGGCGGGGTCGACCGCGGTCGCCGCGGCGGCGTCGATCGCCGAGTCCATCGCCGCCCCGCTCGCCTGGGCGAGCGACCGTGCCGCCGCCTCGATTCGATCGGCGAGGCGCGCGAATTCGCTCTCGTCCGCTTCCCCCGCGGCGGCCAGCGCGAGCCCCGGCCGCGCCGGCGCCAGCAGGTCGCAGGCGCGTGTGATCG
>DATBIJ010000278.1:0-8396 GCA_036557025.1 Thermoanaerobaculia bacterium
AAGGCACAGCAGGTGTGCGTCGTCAGCGAGGCATTCGTCCAGGAGTTCGCGCTGACGCAGCCGCTCGGACAGAAGCTGAAGGTCGGGTTCCTCGAGCCGACGATCGTGGGGGTCGTGGGAGACGTCCGCGTGCGGGGACTCGAGAGGGAGACCGAGCCGCAGCTCTACATCGCCTCCGCGCAGCTGCCCGACGGCGCGATGATCGGATATTTCCCCAAGGACCTCGTCCTGCGCACGCGGTCAGCCGCGTCCGGCGCGCTGATCCCCGAGATCCGTCGCATCGTTTCGAGTGCGGATCCGACGGTGCCGGTGTCCGATGTTCGGACGCTCGAGGAGATCTTGCGATCGGATACGGGCGCACGGCGCCTGCAGGCCCGGCTGGTCGCGGGGTTTGCCGCGCTGGCGCTTCTGCTGGCGGCCGTCGGGATCCACGGTCTGCTCGCCTATGCGGTGTCGCAGCGGACGCGAGAGATCGGCGTGCGCGTGGCGCTGGGCGCACGGCCGCTCCAGATCCTAGGGCTGATCCTCTCTTCCAGCGGACGTCTCGCCGGGCTGGGCATCCTCGCGGGAGCGGCGGTGGCCTGGGCGTTCGGGAGAGCGCTCATTGCTCTGCTGGCGGGGATCTCCCCGACGGACCCGCTGACGCTGGGAGCGGCGATCGGCCTCGCGGTCTCCGCCACGCTCGTGGGCAGCTTGGTCCCGGCAATGCGAGCCTTGCGCATCGATCCGGCCAGGGCGATGCGCGTCGAGTAGTCCCGGCCGGCGAAGGACTCGCCTCGGGCCGAAAACCTACGAAACCTTTCGTCCTCCCTCGCGTAACCGGATCACAGCGCCGCCGTCTCATGGGCAGGCGCCCCGACCGCCGAAGGAGGACGTGTGATGCCGGAGTTTCTTCAGGATGTCCGCTATTCGCTCCGTGCCATGCGCCAGTCGCCGGGCTTCACGGCGGCGGCGGTTCTGACGCTCGCGCTCGGGATCGGAGCGACCGCGGCGATCTTCTCGGTGGTCCGCGCGGTCCTGCTCGCACCTCTGCCCTACGCGCAGCCGGAATCGCGCGTCATGGTCTGGAGCAAGTGGAAGGACTTCGACAAGACCTGGGTCTCCGACGGCGAGCTCGCGGACTACAAGCGGCTGATCCCGAGCTTCCAGGCCGCTGCGGGATGGTCCACAGGAGACGCCAACCTCACCGGCGGCGGCGCCGAGCCCGTCCGCGTCGGAACGGCGTCCGTCACCGCGAACACCTTCGAAGTCCTCGGCGCGAAACCGGTCCTGGGGCGCGGTTTCACGGAAGAGGAGGACAAGCAGGGCGGGCCGCCGGTGGCGGTGCTGTCGTACGGCATCTGGCAGAACCGATTCGGCGGGGACTCCGACGTCCTCTCCCAGACGATCGAGGTCGACGGCGTGGCGCGTCGCGTCGTCGGGGTGATGCCGCGCGGCTTCGCGCTGCCGACCGACTTCACCGTCGACTCGGCCGCACCGTCGCAGATCTGGCTTCCGGCGCAGCTGGACCCCGCGAGCACCGATCACGGCAACCACGGCTACTACGCCGCCGCGCGGCTCAAGCCCGGGGCGACTGCCGAGAAGGCCACGGCGGAGCTGAAGACGCTCGCCGCGACGCTGACGCGGCAGGGGACCTATCCCGAGACGATGCGGTTCGAAGCCTTCGCGGTTCCCGTCGAGAAGGAGATCCGCGGGCCGGCGCGTCAGGCGTTGACGCTGGTGTTCGGCGCCGTGGCGTTCCTGCTGCTGATGGCGTGCGCAAACGTCGCGAACCTCCTGCTGGCGCGCTCGGAGGGCCGGGTGCGCGAGATCTCGGTGCGCGCCGCGATCGGCGCGGGCCGCGGGCGGTTGATGCGCCAGCTCCTGACCGAGAGCTTCGTGCTCGCGATGGCGGGCGCGCTGGTGGGGCTCGTGCTGGCGTGGGCGAGCGTGCGGCTGATCGCGGCGAAGGGCGCGGCTGGCCTGCCGGCGATGGCGCCGCTCCAGGTCGATCGCGGGATCCTGCTCTTCGCGGTCGGCCTCTCGATCGTGACGACCTTCCTCTTCGGCCTTGCCCCGGCCCTCAAGACGCTACGCCTGAACCTCGTCGAGTCCCTGCGCGACGGCGCCGGTGGCGCCTCGGCCGGCGTCGCCCGAGTCACTCTGCGCGGCGCCTTGGCGGCGCTCCAGATGGGGATGGCGGCCCTCTTGCTGCTCGGCGCGGGGCTGATGATCAAGAGCCTCGACGCGCTGATGAAGATCGACCTGGGCTTCGAGCCGAAGGGCGTGCTGACGATGCAGATGCGGCCGCCGGAGGCGACCTACGCGGAGCCGGAGCACGTTGTCGCGTTCTATCGCAACATGCTCGAGCGGGTGCGGGGTCTTCCCGGCGTCGAGAGCGCCGGGATCGTGCGCTCGCTGCCGCTCGCGGCGGAGATCGGTGACTGGGGTGTGGACGTCGACGGGTTCGTCGAGACGCCCGGCAACAACGCCAAGGGGGATTGGCAGATCGTCTCGGACGGGGCGATCGAGGCGCTCGGGGAGCGCATGGCCCGGGGCCGGTCTCTCGCCGCGAGCGACACGGCGCAATCGCAGCCGGTCGTGATGATCAACCAGACCTTCGAGAAGCTCTACTTTTCGGGACGCGAGGCGCTGGGCGGCCGTGTCCGGATGGGATCGAACAAAGAAGACCGTCCCTGGATGACGGTCGTCGGGATCGTCCGGGACGAGCGGCACAACGGGATGACGGGAGCGATCAAGGAGAAGTTCTACGTTCCGCATTCCCAGTTCGCCCTGCAGACCGGGTTCACCTCGCGCAACATGTCGCTGCTCGTGCGCACGAAAGCGGCTCCGATGTCTCTGGCGGCTCCGATCAAGGCCGAGGTGAAGCGGATCGATCCGAGCCTTCCCGTCGCGAACGTGCGGCCCATGACCGACGTCGTGGACGCTTCGATCGCGACGCCGCGGCTGACGGGGTCGCTGCTGACGATCTTCGCGGGGCTGGCGCTGGCGCTCGCCGCCATCGGAGTCTCCGGCGTGCTGGCCTATCTCGTGTCCCGCCGCCGCCGCGAAATCGGCATCCGCATGGCGCTGGGCGCCTCGCGCGCCAACGTGATCGGCCTGATCGTGCGCCGCGGCGCCGCGACGGCCGCCGTCGGGATCGCCGCCGGGGTGATCGCGGCGTTCTTCCTGACACGGCTCATGCAGGGCTTGCTCTACGGAGTGGCGCCGCGGGATCTGAGCACCTTTGCATCCGTGAGCCTGCTGCTGCTGGGAATCGCGATCGCCGCGAGCGCCGTTCCGGCGCTGCGCGCCTCGCGCGTGAACCCGCTGGAGGCGTTCCGCTCGGAATAGGACCGTCGCGAGCGCTTGTTCGGGCTCTCCGCCCGCGGGGCCAATCGCCTGTCCCCGCGGGCGTACCGGCTCGCGGCTCGCCTGGATGCAGGCTCGACCGCGAGCTGAGCCCTACACGGCGCGCTCGCTCCCGCGGCGCGCGCCTCCTCCCTCGGTTACTCCGGGAGACTTCGCGCGCCGCGAGCACCATTCTCCCGGCCGCGAGCGAGGCCCTGTTCGGCGGCTGGTGACCCGCAGACGCGAGCGACGGTTATAGGCTCTGAAGGGTATGCAGAAGCCCAAGGGGAAGATCTCTCCGGTCACCGCCCGCGCCGAGAAGGAGCTGCGTGCCTTCGCCGGATCGTTTCCGGAGACCCGGGAAGACTTTCCATGGGGAGAGAGCGCCTTCAAGGTCCGCGAAAAGACCTTCCTCTTTCTCCACGCGAGCAGCGACGGCATCTCGATGTCGACGAAGCTGCCGAACTCGAACGAGGCGGCGCGAACGATGCCCTTCGCCGAGCCGACGGGCTACGGACTGGGCAAGAGCGGCTGGATCACCTCGTCGTTCGGGCCGAAGGAAAAGCCGCCGATGCATGTCCTGAAGGCCTGGATCGAGGAGAGCTACCAGGCGGTCGCGCCGAAGACGCTCGCGGCGCAGCGCGCGGCCGCCGGTGTGCCCGCGGCGAAGGGGAGGACGGCGAAGGGGAAGAAGAGATGACCGCGCGGCGCGATCTCGTCGGCGCGGCCTTGCTGCTGGCGGCGGTCGCGTGCACGAGCACGGCGCCGCCCGCCTCCACGGCGTCCCCGGAGGACACGACCTGGACGCTGATCCGGCTGGGGAAGGCCGAAGTCATCGTCCCCGACGGCACGCCGCGGCCGACCCTCACCCTGAAGTCGCAGGAGCAGCTCGCGCAGGGCCTGGGCGGCTGCAACCGCTTCTCGGGATCGTACGAGCTCGCGGGGCGCAGCCTGCGCTTCGGAACGCTGCTGACGACCCGGATGGCCTGCCCGCGTCTGGAGACCGAGACGGCTTACATGAGCGCGCTCGAGGCGACGCGGAGCTGGAGCCTTTTCGACGGAATGCTGGAGCTCCTGGACGCCGACGCGCAGCCGCTCGCCCGCTTCGAGGCATCGACCGCGTCGCCGTGACCCCCGCCGCGATCGGTTTCCGCGCGCACTCGGGCTGGGCGGCGGTGGTCGCCGTCGCGGGCGGGGCTCGGGAGCCGAGGATCCTCCTGCGAAGCCGCATTCGGATGACCGACGGGTCGATCGCGGGCGCCAAGCAGCCGTTTCACGCCGCGGAGGAGATGGGGATGCCGCGCGCCGCGGACTACATCCGGCGGTGCGTCGAGCGCTCGGGAGCGCTCGCGCTCGAGGGACTTCGCGGCGCGCTCGCCGAGATTCGCAAGTCCGGCCATCGTACCGTCGCCGGCGCGCTGCTGCGCGCGTCCGGGCGGCCGCTCGGCACGCTCGAGGACACGCTCGCCTCCCACGCCAAGATCCACACCGCCGACGGCGAGCACTTTCGCGACGCGCTCGCCGCCGCCTCCCGACGCTGCCGGCTGAAGGTCGTCGGAATCCCGGAGCGAGAGGTCTGGGAGCGCGCGGCGAAGGCGGCGCGAGTCCCGGTCCCGGAGCTGCAGGCCCTCGTCGCGGCGTGCAAGAAAGCGGTCGGGTCGCCCTGGACGGCGGACGAAAAACTGGCGACGGCCGCGGCCCTCGCGGCCCTGCTAGGCTCCCGGTCCTGAGGAGGCGGTCATGCTCAAAGGGTTCCGGGCGTTTCTCTTGCGCGGAAACATCGTCGATCTCGCGGTCGGCGTCATCATCGGCGTGGCGTTCGGAGCGATCGTCGACTCGCTCGTCAAGGACGTGATCATGCCGCTCATCGGGATGATCGGCGGCCAGCCCGATTTCTCGGCGATCAAGGCGGGACCGGTGATGATCGGCAACTTCCTGAACGCCCTGCTCGCGTTTCTGATCAAGGCCGCCGGTCTGTACTTCTTGATCGTCCTGCCGTTCTCGCGGCTGGTCGCGAAGGCGATGGTCGCGCCGCCTCCGACGTCGACGGAGACTCTCCTCAAGGAGATCCGGGACCTCCTGGCGGCCCAGCAGAAGCGCGCGTAACGGGGCCCTATCCGGCGGCCGCCAGCACCTCGTCGGCGTGGCCGTCGGGCTTCACCTTGGGCCAGACGGCCGCGATCTTGCCCTTCTCGTCGATCAGGTACGTCACGCGGTGCGTGCCCATGTACTCGCGTCCGTACAGGCTCTTCTTGCCCCAGACCTTGTAGTCCTTGACGATGGCCTTCTCGGGATCGGCCAGCAGTCGGAAGGGCAGGTCGAACTTCTCGGCGAACTTCTTGTGGGACTTCTCGTCGTCGACCGAGACGCCGAGGACCTCGATCTTGTGGCGGCGGAACTTCGACCAGCCGTCGCGGAAGGAGCAGGCTTCCTTCGTGCAGCCGGGCGTATCGTCTTTCGGGTAGAAGTAGAGAACGACCTTCCGGCCGCGAAAGTCCTTGAGCGACGTCTTGTGGCCGTCCTGATCCACGGTCGAGAAATCGGGAGCCTTGGATCCCACCGCCAGGAGCTTCATTCGGACCTCCGTCCTGAATCTTATTGTCGCGAGCGGCGTAGACTCAGAGAGGCGGAGAAGGGGAAATGGCGGACTGGTCACGCCGGGAGCTTCTCGGAACCGGGGCGGCGGCCTTGATCGCCTCGAGCCTGCCCGGCGCGACCCCCGGCGAGGCTTCCCGGCCGGCCCCGCGCCCGGGCGCGGACGCCCTGGACGCGGCGCTCGAGATCCTCGCACCGTCCGGACCGGAGTTTCACGGTGGGCTGGCGAACCACGGTCCCATGGCCGCCGAGGCGCTGGTCGCGCTCGATCGTCCGGAGATCGTCGTGCCGTGGGTGGAGTCGTACCGCCGCCGGCTGGACGAGAAGCCGCGAGGCTCGCGTCCGATCGTCGCGGGGGAGTGGCGCGAGGCGCTCGGGGACGGGGGCCGCATCGGCGACTGGATCGCCTTCTTCGAGCGCGAGGTGGAGGCCCGCGGATGGCGCGGGGCGCTGTCGGAGTGGTCGGAGCGGCTCGCGCCGGGAATCGCCGCGGCCGCGTTCCACGGCGCGATTCGCACGGCGCACGCCGTCCGCAGCCTCGAAGAGAAAGAGGATGCGGCGCGCCGTCGCGAGCTCGCGAACGGGCTGGCGTACTGGGCCGCGCGCTACGACCCGATCGCGGAGGCGGCGGCCGGCAGCAGGCCCGTGGGCCCTCCGTCGAAGGCGATCGCGAGCGTGCCGATCCTTCCACCCGAACGGCGAACCCACGGGTTCATCACGGAGCGGCTCGCGCCGCTGGACGAGGTTCCGACGTTTCCGGCGGTGGCCGGGCTGGCCGACGCGAGCGGCGACGCCTCGGCGTTTCTCTCGGATCTGACGGCGACCTTCGCCGGGCTGTACCTGGACCACGCCGGCCCCGGCTCGACGATCGCGATGATTCATGCCGTCACCGGGCCCAGCGCCGTTCGCCTGATCCTGCCGCACGCGACCGAACCGGGCCGCCGGCGGCTTCTGCGCTACTCCTGGCAGTCGGCCGCCGCGATCTATGCGTCGAACGCTCTGGCGACGCCGAACCCTCGGAGGGATGCCGCGACGCCGAATCGCGCCGAGCTGATCGAGGCCGCCGTCGCGACCCGCGACGAGCACGGCTTCAAGTTCGTCGAGGCGTGCCTGCGCGAGCACGCGATCGAGCCCAACCCGGTGTACCTCGCAGCGGCGCGGGACGCCGCGCGTCGGCTCGGCTGAGCCGAAAGGAAAACGCCCGCGGCCGTGGCCGCGGGCGCTCCCCATCACGTTGGCCTTCTCCCCCGACGGGGGGAGAGTGCGGAGCCAGAGGCTAGTTGGCCGGGCAGTTCGCCGCGACGCCGGCGGCATCGACGCAGCCGGACTCGCCGGGATCGACGTGGCGGCTGCCGCGTCCGCTGTGCGCGAAGCCCAGGTACGGGAAGGTCTCCTGGTACGGCACGTCGTTGGCGTTGACGCCGTCGCCGAGCCGGTTGTGCGGAAAGCCGGTGAACTGGGAGTTGCCGGTCAGGACGCCGACGACCGCGCGCAGCGCGATGTCGGTCACGTCGTCGCCGATGCGCCGGCCGTTGGGGAAGCCCGCGCCGTCGCCGGCGAGGAGCCCGAGGCGCTTGCGGCTGCCCGCGGGCGTCGGGCCCACCCCGGTGTTCAGGCGGAGAAGGTCGGCCACCGGGCCCGCGGGCGTTCCGTTGGCCGCGATCGGGGCGGCGTAGGTCACCAGCGGCAGCAAGTCCGTGCGCGGAGGCGTGGGAATCGGGAGCGCGGTCGTGTAGATCGCGTTGAGCGCCCGTGCCAGCAGCGGGTCGAGCGCGAAGCTCGCGAACTGCGAGTCGTCCTTGGGCTGGCTCATGCTGAAGCGGTCCTTCATGCCGGTTCCGATGATGAGCTCGTTGATCAGCGGGTTGCCCATGCGCTGGACCTGCGCGGGGATGCCGGCGGTGAAGCCGGGGTTGCCGGGGAGAACCGGCTGGACCTTCACGAGCGGGCGCGAGGTCGTGCCCCACGTGCCGATCGTGGCGGCGGGGTTGTCGGCGCCGACGACGCCGCCGACCCGGTTGATCGTCGCGATCGGGACCTCGATCGCGATCGCGTTGACGTTGTAGCCGGCGACGTCGTCGCTGGCGTAGTTGTGGACGTCATCGGAGTCCTGCGCGTCGGAGAGCACGCCCGCCACGCCGGGGCCCGAGGCGCCGGCGCGAAGGTTCAGCGAGTCGAACGCGGCGCCGAGGTCGATCCAGAACGGGTCGTCCGCGGTGCCCGCCCAGACCCGGACGCCGTTGCCCAGGTCATAGACGCCCTGCCGCGCGAGCGCCGGATAGTCCGGCATGGTGCGCGGGCCGACGTTGGAGGGCACGGCGAAGAGGTTGCGGCCCGAGGACAGGACCGTGCGCGCGCCGCGCCGGACCATGGTGACCGTGTACTTCTGCCGAAGGCTGAAGCCTTCGGAGCCGGAGCCGTCGAGCGCGGTGATGGCCGGCGGGATCAGCGGCGTGCCGGGCGCGACCGGA
>DATBIJ010000279.1:0-11587 GCA_036557025.1 Thermoanaerobaculia bacterium
GCCGCGCCCCCTTCGGGAGCCGCGAAGAGACCCTCGGAAGCCCCCATCTCGTCGCACGCCCGCCGCATCGCCTCGTCGGAGACCGCGATCGCGTCGCCGCCCGTCGCCCGGATCGCACGCAGGACGAGAAAGTCCGCGAAGGCCTTGGGAACCCGAAGACCCGACGCGTAGGTCGAGGCGTTTTCCCAGCGCTGGGAGGCCTCGGAGCCCTCCGCGAACGCGCGCGGGATCGGCGCGCACCCCTCCGCCTGCACCGAGATCAACCGCGGCCGCTTCGACGAGATCCAGCCCATCTCCTCCATCTCGTCGAAGGCCTTCCACATGCCGATCAGGCCGGTGCCGCCGCCGGTCGGATAGAGGATCGCGTCGGGAAGGGTCCAGCCGAAGTCCTCGGCGATCTCGTAGCCCATCGTCTTCTTGCCTTCGACGCGGAACGGCTCCTTCAGCGTGGAGACGTCGTGCCATCCCTCGCTCGCGGCGCGTTCCGCGACGAGGCGTCCGCAGGCGTCGATCAGCCCGTCGACCAGCGTCACGCGCGCGCCGTAGCGCTCGCACTCCTCGACGAAGAGCGAAGGCGTGTCGCGCGGAAGAAACACGTGGCACTCCATCCCCGCGCGCGCGGCGTAGGCCGCCGCCGCCCCGCCCGCGTTGCCGGCAGAGGGGATCGCGATCTTCTGCACGCCGAGCTCTTTCGCCTTGGAGATCGCGGCGGAGAGCCCGCGCGCCTTGAAGGAACCCGTCGGGTTGCCGGACTCCTCCTTGATCCAGAGATCCGCGAAGCCGTTCGCGCGGCCGAGCGTTTCCGCACGAAGCATCGGCGTGCCGCCCTCGCCGAGCGAGACGATGTTCGCCGGATCCTCGACGGGCATCATCTCGTGCCACCGCCAGATCGAGCGCGGGCGTGCGGCGGTGTCGTCGCGCGCGAGGGCCGGCGGGTGATAGCGGGCGAACAACGGTCCGCCGCACTTCGGGCAGACGGTCCAACGCCGGTCCCGCTCGAGGACGGCGCCGCAGCGCGTGCAGGAAAGATGCGCGAGAGAGGAGAAGGGGGGCACACGAACCTCCGCGCCGCGCGGGGCGCGGTCGCGCACAGATGGCTTCGAGGATAGCACCGACGCCCTCCGGGAAACAGCCTTGCCCTCTCGAAAACCGGCGTGGATAATCGCCGCGGACATGGAACTCGACGACCACCTCCGCGAGATGCTCAAGGAGCTCGGCCAGGCGATCAACGAATCGATCTCCGGCTCGGAGCGCGTGCACGACTCGATCCAGCGCATCCGCGACGCCGGCTGCAACCTCTACATCGTCCTGGACGCCCGCGTCGGCGTGAACCGCCGCGAGGCGCGCGGCACCCGCCAGAGGCTTCCCGAGGTCTCCGACGAGGAGTCGGTCCAGACGCCGGTGGCGACGTTTCGCATCAACGTGAAGGACGTCCGCCTCCTGCGCGCGCTCGGCATCGACCCGACCCGCAAGGTCCGCCGCCGCCGCCGCGCCGCCGGCCGCACGCGCCGCGCCTCGCGCCCGGCGAAGGCCCAGACCGCCGACTAGCGGCCCGCTGCGGGGCCGCCGCGCCGCCGCGAGACGCGAGAGCACGCGTCGTGAGCGTTCCCGACAACGATCCCCTGGGTTGGCCTCCGGCGCGCTGGGAGGCGTGGGCGCAGGCGCAGGGTCTCGAGCGCTATCGCGCGCGGCAGATCTTCGATGCCTTGCATCGCGAAGGGCGGCGCGACTTCCGCGCGATCGGTGTCCTTCCCAGGGCTCTGCGCGAGCGGCTCGCTTCGGAGATGCCGATCGCGCTCCCGCAGATCGCGCGGAAAGAGGCCTCGCGCGACGGCAGCGTCAAGTACGGTCTGCGGCTCTCCGACGGCGCTCTGATCGAGGCGGTCTACATGCCGGGCGAGCGGCGCGACGAAGAGATCGTGGAGTTCGACGACGCGCGACGCGACTCGGGACTCGGGACTCGGGACTCGGGAGCCGAACCGCGAAGGCCTCGAGCCGCGTCCCCTCTCGTCGACCGGTTCACGATCTGTCTGTCGTCCCAGACCGGCTGCGCCGTCGACTGCGTGTTCTGCGTCACCGGGCGCCTCGGCGGCGGGCGCAACCTCACATCCGGCGAGATCCTGGGGCAGCTCTACGCCGTTCTGGAGGACGCGCACCGGGGAACCGATGGGATGCGCGTGGTCTTCATGGGAATGGGCGAGCCGCTCCTGAACCTTCCGGGCGTGCTGCCGGCGCTGGACGTGCTGTTCGAGATCGCCTCGCCGCGTCGCATCACGGTCTCCACCTCGGGGATCACGCCGGCCCTCGCGTCTCTCGCGGCGCTGCCTCGGCGCCCCAACCTCGCCGTCTCGATCAACGCGGCGGACGAGGAGACGCGCACGCGGATCATGCCGATCAACAAGACCTACCCGCTCGCGGGTCTGATCGCCGCGCTGCGGCGCTTTCCGCTCGAGCCGAGGCGGCGGCTGCTCGTCGAGTACGTGCTGATCGCGGGCGTCAACGACACGCCGCAGGACGCCCGCAAGCTCGCGACGCTGTTGAAGGGTTTGCCCGTCAAGGTGAACGTGATCCCGCTGAACGAGGACGCGACGTACCTGAAGGAGTGGCGCCGGCCCGCCGAAGAGGTCATCGATCGTTTCGCGGCCGCGATCGCGGCGGCCGGTCTCGTCGCCACCGTGCGGCGCAGCAAGGGGGCAGACGCGAGCGCCGCCTGCGGACAGCTCAAGGGCCGCACGCGCGACGTGCGGCGGGGGCGGTCGTGATCGCCGCGGCCGCACTGCTTTCGGCGTTGGCCGCGGCGTCGGCGCCGTCGGGTGCGGGAGCCCCGCTCGGCGAGGGCGTGCAGCTCTTCCGCGGCGCGGGCAACGCGATCCTGGTGGCGGGGCCGGATTCCGCGGTCGTGGTGGACGCTCCGGACTCGTCCACGGAGGCCGGGGCGATCGCCGACGCCTTGCCCGCCGGCATCGCCGTCCGGTGGGTTCTCCGGACCGCGCCGCTCGGGGCGCGGCGCGCGGGCGAAGAGCTCTTCGTCTCACGGGGCGCCCTGCCGGTGGGCACGACCGAGGGCCTTCGGGGAGTCGTCGGTCCGCGGCTGGACTTGCGGGGACGCCTGCAGCTCCACCTGGGAGGATCGACCCGCGTCGAGCTGCGCGAGTTCCCCGGACCCTCCGCCGGGGGGGCGATCGCCGTCGTGCCCGAGGCGGGCGTGGTGCTGGGAGGCGCCGGCGTGCCGATCCGCGAGATTCCCGTGGTCTCCGAGGACCCCGTGCGATGGATCGACGCGTTGTCGGGCCTGCTCGAGGAGTTCCCTTCGGCCGCCTACGTGCCGGCGCGCGGCGACGCGGGACGGGCTCTCGATGTCCGGTTTCTGCGCGACTACCTCGCGTCGCTGCGGCGGGGCGTCGCGTACGAGCGTTCGCAGGGCCGGCACGGAGAGGCGGCCGCGAAGGCGCTGGTGGAGCGCCAGCGCTCGCGCTACGGGATGTGGAGCGGGTTCGCCGATCGGGCCGCGGGCAACGTCTCGCGGATGGAGGCGATCGTGAAGCGCGAGGAGGCCGCCGCCCGGGCCCCCGCTCCCTCTCCCACCGCCGCGCGCTCCCGCCAGAGCTCTTCCAAGTAGACGAGCGCGATCCCGTCGGTCCGTCCCGCCGGGACGACGGAGACCCGCACCCGGACTGGGTCTCTGGGATCGTCGGTGATCACGGTGCGCCCCGCGATCTGCAGCAGAAACGCATAATCGGCGGGCGCCGGCACTTCCAGCCGAAAGCGGCCCTGCCCGTCCGTCGGGACCGGCGCGATCCAGGAGACGTCCCATCCCAGCGGGATGCCAGAGACGCCGACGCCGGACGCCGGGGCCCCGGACGCGTGGCGCACGACACCGGAAATCACCGCCCGGGGGTTCGCGTCCCGTCGTTTCTGCTCCGCCGTGGGCGGCGGCGCCGACGCGCAGGCGCTGAGGAGCAGGAGAAGGAATGCCGTCACACCGCGGGCCACGGCCGGTTATCCTACGGCCTCTTCCGGGAGGCGAGATGACCGACGCGGCGAAGGGCGAGGGGCAGGACGTCCATGTCTACGGTGTCGGCGTCAGCTGGAGCGGCGACGGGAAGGGCAGCGGTGTGGTCACCACGCCCCAGTCCGGCCTCGAGATCGCGATCGGGGCCGCGACGGATCTGGGAGGCTGCGGCAGCGGAACCAACCCCGAGGAGCTGCTGCTGGCGGCGGTCGGCGCGTGCTTCGTGGCCACCTGGGCGATCTTTCTGAAGAAGCTTTCGATCGCGTACGCGGAGCCCACGCTGCGGCTGCGCGGAGAGCTCGAGAAGGATCCCGCGGGCGGCTTCCGGATGCGGGCGATCACGATCCATGCGCGCGTGCCCTCCTCGCTCTGGGCAGAACGGCGCGCGGACCTGGAGAAGACGCTGCAGCTCGCCGAGAAGTACTGCATCATCTCGAAGGTCGCGAAGGCGGCGATGCCGCTTCGGGTCGAGGTCGAGCAGGTGTGACGCCGGTGCCCCGGACGCTTCCCATGCATCACATTCCCATCGAGGACTCCTTCGACCTCCACTCCTTCTCTCCGGAGGACGCGCTGTCCGCGCTCGAGGAGTACCTGCGGGAGGCGCGCGACGCCGGTCACGTCGAGGTTCGGATCATCCACGGCAAGGGGCGGGGCGACCGGCGGGCGCAGGTGCGGCGGTGGCTCTCCGTGCAGCCGGGAATCCGGGAGTTCTACGACGCGCCGCCGGAGCGCGGCGGGCTCGGTGCGACGATCGTCGTCCTACGATAGGTTGACGCGAAGTCCGGGATCGCGCCGCCCGCCCTGGGCCTGGGAGACCGCCGACAGCTCGCGGCCGCAGACACACGACACTGCGAACGGGCCCTCCTCGGGCCCCGAAGCGTCGAACCGCCGACCGTCGTTGATCGTCCGCTCGGGGTTCCACCGGCGCAGCGAGCCCGTGACGCCCGACGGAGAGGCGCTCCAGTTCACAGCGACGTGGCCGCCGCATCCGGGGCAGTCGGTCCAGAAGTAGTTCACGGTCAGTTCACCTTGTCGGTGCCGCCGAAGCGGCGAATGGTCCCGGTCACGTCGCGGCTCGGGGCGCTGGTCGTGCGCCGCATTTCGGCGCCGCGCATCTCTTTCTGCGCCTTCTTGCGCTCGTACATGACCCGGTCGGCCATCTCGATGGCGATGTCGAAGGGGACCCGCGTCGAGAAGGGCGTGACGCCGACGGAGGCGGCGATGAACTTGCGGTACGCCTTGGGGTTGGGGGACTGGCGCACCTCGTCGATCTTCGCCGGCAGCATGTAGAAGCGCTTCTTCGCGAGGTCCTCGTCCATCCCCGAAAGGATCACGAGGAACTCGTCGCCGCCCCAACGGATCAGGTAGTCGTCGCCGCGGATGAGCTTCTTGATCGCGGCGGCCACGGTCCAGATCGCGCGGTCGCCTTCCTCGTGGCCCTCCGTGTCGTTGATCGTCTTCAGGCCGTCCACGTCGATCAGCACGATCGAGCCGCCCGCGGGCGAGCTCGAGAGCATCGGGCGCAGCTCGTCCAGGAAGAACCGGTTGTGCGCCTCGGTCAGCGGGTCGAACTGAACGCGCTTTCGCGAGCGCTGGGTGACGTCGCGCGCCCGCGCGTGGTGCGTCGCCAGCCGCGCGTCCGAATCCTCCATCGCCCAGAGGATCAGGCCGATCCCGAAGAGCATGTCGAGGAAGAGATCGTAGAAGCCGGTGTAGGCCAGGAACGGGATCGCGGCGTCCTTGTGCGTCGCGGAGAGGAAGAACGCCCAGGTGTATCCGGCGTGCAGCAGCGCGCAGGCGGCCGCGAGGAAGCCGGCCAAGGGCCGCCCCAGCCCGCGGGTGCGGCTGCGCAGAACCTGGACGGTCACGATGGCCCAGCCCACTCCCATCAGCGCGGTGTGGAACGCCAGGAAGGCGGATCGCGAAGGGGTCACCTGATCGGCGCCGATCGAGATCAGCAGGGCCGCGAGCGCGGCGATCAAAGAGCCCGGCCCTAGCGTCCGATCGCGGCTCATCCGGGCGGCCGCCAGGATCAGGCTGCCGATGAAGATCAGCTTGAAGAAGAGGTAGACCGCGCCGCCAAAGGGGACCTTGTACTCGCTCCAGAACAGGAAGGCGGTCAGCCCGACGAACAGCGCGAGCCAGCCCCAGCCTGCGGCGTGCAGGACCTTGTCGGCGCCTCCGCGCGAGAGATACAAGAAGATGACGCCGAGCAGGACGGCGCCGACCGTCTGGACCAGGCAGCCGAGAAGGGACAGTTCCATCGGATGTCCCAACAGGTTAGCAGGTTCGGTCCCGGACCGCCGGGTCGTCCCGAACCCCCTCGGACTGCTAGCGGTTGAGCCGCGCTCCCACGCGCCGAAACAGCTCTCCGGGCGGGGCCGTCGTCTTGCAACGCAGGGGACCGCCCGGGGCATCCGCGGAGCACTGGGCCGGCGCCCGGACGAATCCGGTCTCGGTGCGAAGGTCGATCCCCCAGGCCTGGCCGGATCCCTCCGTCGGGATCAGCGCCACGTCGGTGCCCGGCGGCGCCTCCCGGATCGAGACCCGGTAGGCGTGGCCGTCCACCGCGACACGGGCGGGCCCTCCCGAGGCCGGCTCGATGACCACGCGCCCGCCGGCCATTCCCGACCAGGTCCCCGGCAGGATCTCTCGCGCGACGTCCTCCTCGGCGGTGGGATAGAGCACGACTCTGTCGCTGCGGCGGCGCGTCACCGGCACGTAGACCCGGTCGAAGCGCTTGCCAAGCCCTTGCACCGTGACCTCGACGGGCAGGCCGCTGTGGACGACGACGAAGAGGCTCGCCGCTCCGTCTCCTTCCGAGGCCTCCAGGCGCAGGCCCTCCTCTCCGACCGACGCGGAGCGAATCGGCAGGACGATCTCGCCGTCTCCATCCTTCCATCGCGCGCGGAAGCCGCCCACATCCGGCTCCGCCTCGAGGAGGAGCCGGGGGGACGTTCGAAGCGGCTCGAAGTCGAAGGCCTCGGGGAGGCGCGGCAGCACGTCGAGCGGAAACATCTCGGAGGCCGGCCAACGGGGGATCGGCATGCCGTCGATCGAAGCGGCGCCGGCGCCCGGGTCGCGCTCGAGCGCGAACCCGGTCCAAGAGAAGACCTGGGTGACGGCGTGCCGGCGCCCTCCGAGATCCCGCTCGCGCTCGCGGCGGTAGACCGACGCGACGCTGCCCTCGGGTCGAAGCCAGGTTCCCGACCACCCCTCGCGATCGCAGTCGGGGATCTCGGCGGCGCCGTCGCGCAGCGGCACTCTGTCGAACCCGCTCGCGCGCAGACGCCAGAAGCTGCGGCAGGTCTCGCCGCCTCCCATGACCTCGACCTCGAGCAGCGCGCCCGCGCTGCCCTGGTCTCCGGCCGCGAGCGCGATCATGTCGGCCGATGCGGGCGAAGGGGCGCGGAGGCGGCCGAGCCGGCGCCCCGACGCGTTCTCGACGGTCACGTCGACGCGGCCGCCCTTCCCGGCCGCCGTCACGTTCTCGGCAACGCCGTCGCCATCCAGGTCGAAGGATCCCTTCGCCTCGGCGGCGAGCGCCGGCAGCGTGCCGGCGCACCACAAAGCGGCGGCCGCGAGCGCGGCGCCGCGCGGGCGCCTCACCCCTCGCGTCGCACGGCGGCTTCCGCCGCCGCGAATCCGATGCGGCTGTGCGTGCCGTCGCAGTACGGTTTGTTGACGGAGCCGCCGCATCGGCAGAGCGAGATGGACTGTCCTTCGGCGACGACGATCTCGTTGCCCTGGGGGTCGGTGATCTTCGCCGGACCCGTGAGGCGATACGGACCGTTGGGGCGAACCTGGATCGTGCATTCCGCCATCGGGACCTCCGTGCGAACCCTCATCTTGTCCGCAGAACACGATTTTACGCGAGCGCTCGAGCGGCACCGACACCTAAACGGTTCACCGCGCGGCACTTTTCTGCTACCCTGAGTCGAGGACAGGCCCCGTGCGCGCTTTCGAGAAGGCTCCGCCGGACGTCCAGGAGATTCTCCGGAAGCCCATCAAGGACCTCGGACTGAAACTCGAGGGATCGCCCCTCGAGCGCTACGTGCACCGACTGTACCGGGAGCTGGAGCGGAAAGGCCTGAAGCACTTTCGCCCGACGTGCTACCTGACCGACGAATGGGGTTGCCCATCCGGCGAGCCCGTCATCGGCATCCCGTTCTATCTCGCCGATCCGAAGCTCGCGCGCCTCGAGCGGGAGATGAACGACCTCGAGGACGAGCGCGAGATCCTGATGTACCTGCGCCACGAGGCGGGGCATGCCTTCAACTACGCGTACCGTCTCTACAAGACGACGGAGTGGCGCGCGCTGTTCGGCCCCTTTCGTCGGCCCTATCGCGACCACTACCGTCCGGTGCCGTTTTCCCGGCGGTACGTGCGGCACATCGCCGGCTGGTACGCCCAGAAGCATCCCGACGAGGACTTCGCCGAGACCTTTGCGGTCTGGCTGACCCCGCGGTCCAACTGGCGCAAGAAGTACAAGGGCTGGGGAGCCTTGAACAAGCTGAAGTACGTCGATCGGATGGCGCGGCGCTACCGCGACGTGCCGCCGGAGCGGGCGACGGGCTCGGCGGACATCACGGTCGAAGAGATGGAGATGACCGTCGAAGACCATTACCGCCGCATGCAGGAAGTCCCGCTCTCGCCCGAGGAGCTGCCGCTGGACACGGACCTGGGCGACATCTTCATCGCCTCCCGGCGCCGCAAGAAGGGAATCCGTCCGGCGAAGGATCTGCTCGAGGAGAACCGCAAGGCCCTCATCGACAAAGCCGCGACGTGGACCGGGGTCTCGCGCCCCCTCGTGAAGCGACTGGTCGAGGCGATCGAAACCCGGGTTTCCGAGCTCGGGCTCTCTGCCGAGATCCGGCGAGAGCGGGAACACCTCGCGGAGGTCTCCGCCTACGTCACGGCGCTCGCGATGAACTACATCACCCGCGGGCGCTTCGTGCAGACCTGAGGAGCGGATGAGCACCGAAAAGCGGAAGGTCGGGATCCTCTTCGAAACCTACGAGGAAGAGCCCGTCGAGCCGCCGCCCGAGAAGCCCGCCAACGGCAAGCGCCCGCGCCGCCGCAAGAAGCGCGACAAGCCGGACCGCGAGGAGATCTTCGTCGCGCTGGAGAAGCTGGGCTACGAGCCCTCCTACCAGGCGCTCGACGGCCGGCCGCAGTCGCTGCACGCCGTCGCGCGCAGCGGATGCGACCTGCTCTTCAACCTCGCGGAGGCCTACGACGGAGACGACACCAAGGACATGAACGTCGCCGCGTACCTGGATTTGATCGGCATCCCGTACACGGGCGCGGGCCCGCACGCCCTCTACCTTGCGCAGGACAAGGCGCTGGCGAAGAAGATCTTCCACTTCCACGGCATCCGCACGCCGTTCTTTGCGACCTCCTACAAGGGCCGCCTCGACCACTCCCACGACATCTCCTTCCCGCTGATCGTCAAGCCAAGCTCCGAGGATGGCTCGATCGGAATCGACTCGGGCTCCGTCGTCGGCAGCGTCAAGGAGCTGATGGAACGCATCCACTACATCCACGAGGAGTTCGATTCGCCGGCGCTCATCGAGGAGTACATCGAGGGCCGCGAGATCTACGCCGCCGTGCTCGGCAACGAGAGCCCCGAGGTGCTGCCGCTGGTCGAGCTGGACCTCTCCCGGCTGCCCGAAGGCACGCCGAAGATCGCGGGCAAAGAGGTGAAGTGGGACAAGGACACCGAGGCCTACAAGGTCACCAAGTCTGCGCCGGTCGAAGACATGGACGAGGAGACCACGCAGAAGCTGACGGGCACGGCCCTCTCCGTCTACCAGTCGCTGAAGCTGCGGGATTACGGCCGCATCGACATGCGCCTGACCGAGAAGGGGGACGTCTACGTCATCGAGGCCAACCCCAACCCCTGGCTCTCCTCGGGCGCCGAGTACTTCATGGCGGCGAAGAAGTCGGGGCGGACCTACAGCCAGCTCATCTCCGAGATCGTGGATTTTGCCCTCTCACGGAACGGACCGGCGTAGCTCACCGGCGATAGACTCCTCCGGTCGGAGGAGTGAGCCATGAAAAAGCTTCTGGTCTGCGCCCTCGTCCTCGGTTTCGCCTTCCCCCTGCTCGCCCGCGACGTCTCGGGAGTCAACGTGCCGGAGACCGTCACGGTCGAGAGCAAGGCGCTGAAGTTGAACGGCGCCGGCCTTCGCAAGAAGGCGATGTTCAAGGTCTACGTCGCCGCGCTCTACGTCGAAACGCCCTCGAACGACGGCACGGCGATCACCTCGAGCGATCAGATCCGCAGCATGCACATGCACTTCTTGCGCGACGTGAAGGGCGAAGCGGTCACGGAGGCGATCACCGAGGGCTTCGAGCACAACTCGAAGGCGCAGATGCCGGCGCTCAAGGAGCGGCTCGGGAAGCTCGGGGCATTGATCCCCAACGTCGCCGAGGGCGACCTGCTCACGTTGACCTACGTGCCCGGCAAGGGCACGGTCGTCTCCGTCAAGGGCGTCGAGAAGGGCACCATCGAGGGGAAGGACTTCGCCGACGCGCTGTTCGGCGTGTGGCTCGGGGCGAACCCGGTGCAGGGGAACCTGAAGGCCGACTTGCTGAAGGGCTGAGGCCTTCGGGAGGAGAGCTAGTCCGCGCCGAGCGCGGGGCGGGTCGCCGCCTGCGCCGCGGCTTCTTTGCGCATCCGGCGCTTCTCCATCGCCGTGCCCCAGAAGATGGAGCTGGTCCAGAGCTTCTCTCTCCAGCCGAAGTGCTCGACGCCGCCCGCGAGCACGGTCGTGACGTAGGCGCGCATCGCGTCCAGCGGCGGCTCCTCGCAGAAGAGCCGGAAGAAGGTGGGGTCGTAGAAGCCGTAGACGAAGCGCCGGAAGCGCCCGAACATCGCTCGGGCCTGCCGGGTGTAGAGGCGGAAGTCGCGGGCGCGAACGCCACCGCGGCGCGCGAGCGCCTCGTCGATCGTCTCGGCCGCCCGGATGCCGGTGGCCATCGCGAGGAAGACGCCGGTCGAGAAGACGGGGTCGAGAAAGGTCGCGGCGTCGCCGACGAGGACCCATCCCTCGCCGGCGAGCTTCGTCGAGACCGCGGAGTAGTCGGAGATGCCGTAGACCTTCGAGATGCGCTCGCCCGGCCCGAGCAGGCGGCGGGCCTGCGGGGAGCGGTCCAGCATCCACTCGAGCCGCGCCTCGGAATCCTGCGGGGCCCCCTGCCGTAGCAGCTCCGGCTCGAACACGCCGCCGACGCTGGTCGTTCCGTCCGAGAAGGGGATCAGCCAGTACCACACGCCGTTCTCCACGGGCAGGAGGATGTCGCCCGCCGCGCGCCCCTCCGGCCGGGGAACGCCCTTGTAATGCGCGAACAGCGCGGCGCGCTTCAACTGCTTGTCGAACTTGCGCACGCCGAGCTTGCGCGAGAGCAGCGCCTCCTGACCCGAGCAGTCCACGACGATCTTCGCGCGGATCTCCTCGGGGCCGCCGCCGTTTCGGGGCGCGATCGAGACCCCGACGGCCCGGCCGCGGTCGAAGAGGATCTCCTTGACGGCGGTCTCCTCGCGGACGACGGCCCCGCAGGAAGCGGAGT
>DATBIJ010000280.1:0-4292 GCA_036557025.1 Thermoanaerobaculia bacterium
CAGGGGTGCCCGCTCGTACGCGTAGAGGCCCGCGTAGACCTTGAACGTGTCGTCGTCGACCGGCCGCAGCTTCGAGAGGTCTTGCTTCGGATCGAGCAGGACGGCGCGGGAGAGCTCGGGTGGGGCGGGATCGATCGCCCGGGCGCAGCGAAAGCCGGTCGTGGAGGGACGGCTCCAGGGATCGGCGAGCTCGGCGGTGTCGTAGAGGTACACCGGGTCGCTCCAGGAACCGCCCGCCACGTAGCG
This sequence comes from Thermoanaerobaculia bacterium, assembly GCA_036557025.1. Lineage (GTDB taxonomy): Bacteria > Acidobacteriota > Thermoanaerobaculia > UBA5066 > Gp7-AA6 > DATBIJ01. Next base: position 247 of record DATBIJ010000280.1, read on the forward strand.
CTTCTCCTCCCACGCGTTCGCGCACCACTCCTTCACGTTCCCGGCCAGGTCGTAGGTTCCGTAGGGGCCCAGGCCCGCGAGGCTTCCCGCGCGGAGGGGTCCCTCCCCTCCGAAGTTCGAGAGCTTCAGGACCTCGGAGAAGACGTCCTGCTCCGTGGCGCGGTACCAGTGGTAGACGGTCGGAAGCATCTTCTCCGCGAATTCCGCGTAGGCCGCCGCCTCGTACCAGCTCACGCCGGAGACCGGGAAATCCTCGCGGCCCGGGGGGTGGGTGGAAAGCTCCCAGCTCGCCGGTCCGGGCCTGCCCGTCGAGTCCCGGAAGAGGGCCATCGCCTCCGCGAAGGCGAGTGTGCGCCCCTCCTTCACGAAAGGCTGCTTCCAGTAGCGCGGTTCGGCGTATCCGCCCCCTTCGACGAATCCCTTGTAGCGGCGGTTGGTGACCTCGAGCCGATCGAGCCAGTACTGCGGCAGCTCGACGGGCTCGTGCCCCCGCCGGGCATAGCGTCCGGCGGGAACGCGAACCATCCCCTCCGGGGCGCCGCCCTTCGGCTCGAGGCGCAGCGCGATGCGAGTGCCGCCCCCCTCCACCGGGTCGCCCACCGGAGCGCCTTCGAAGGTCTCGAGGCCCTCCTTCTCGGCCCGGAGGCGAATCGACCCGAAGGGAATGGACGCCGAAATCGGCGAGGAGCCGACCAGCTGCCAGCCCAGCTCGGGCTTGAGATAGCTCGCGAAGGAGATCGCGGCGCCGGCCGGCTCGGTCTCGATCCGCATGGGCTCCGAATAGCTGGCCAGCGCCCGCTGGAACTCCGGGTCCGCCGGCAGGACGCGCCGCGCCTCCTCCAGAAGCCGGAACACCGCGGTGAAATCCTGCTGCTCCATTCGTCTCGGGATCTCGGCGAGGCCCTGCCGGGCCGCGCGCTCCCGGGCGGTGCGCCGCATCGAGACGACGCCGAAGCCGATCGCGGCAAGCGCAAGCAGCATCACGGGCGCGACAACGGCGGGACGGCGCCAGGACGAGGCCGGCCGCGCGGCCTCTCCCGCTGCCGCGGCTCGGATCGTTGCAAGCTCCCGCGACACCTCGGCCGCCGACGGATACCGATTCTCCGGTTTCTTCTCCAGGCAGCGCTCGAGGACGCGCGCGAGCGCCTCGGGGACGTCCGGGCGGAGGCTTCGGATCGGCTGAGGCACGTCGCGCAAAATCGCGGTGATCGTTCCGATCGTCGAGGCGCCCTGGAAGGGCCGCCGCCCCGCGAGCATCTCGTAGAGCATGGTGCCGAAGGAGAAGACATCCGAGCGGGCGTCGACGGGCTTGCCCTCGGCCTGCTCGGGGGAGAGATACGCGAGCGTCCCCAGGACGACGCCCTGCTGGGTGCGCGGATCGCCGCTCGTCGCGGTCGGCGAAAGCGAGTCCACGGTCGGCGCCGCTCCCTCGCGCTCGACGAGCTTGGCGAGACCGAAATCCAGGACCTTGACCCGATCGTCCTCGGCCACCATGACGTTGCCCGGCTTGACGTCGCGGTGGACGATGCCGGCCTTGTGCGCCGCGCCCAGCGCGGAGGCGACGTCGGCGGCGATCGAGACGACTCGCTCGAGGGGGAGCCCGCCGGAACCCAACATCGCGTCGAGCGGTTCGCCGTCGATGAGCTCCATCGCGATGAAGTCGACGCCGTCGGCGTTGCCGATGTCGTAGATCACGACGATCGCCGGGTGGTTCAGTGCCGAGGCCGCCTTCGCCTCCCGCACGAACCGCCGGATGCGCTCGGGATCCTCGACCGCCTCCGGACGCAGGACCTTCAGGGCGACGAAGCGCTCCAGCCGCGTGTCTCGGGCGCGATAGACGACACCCATTCCGCCCTGCCCGATCTTCTCGAAGATCTCGTAGTGCGAGAGCCTCCGCCCGGTCATGGAGCTCGTCACGCTGTCGGCAGTCTACGGCAGGGAAGGTGCCGGGACGACCCTCTACGCGGCAACGAGCCGCCACACCAGACCCGCGGCGACCCCTCCCAGCAGCACCCATCCGACGCGGAGCTGGAATCGCAGCATGGCGACCAGGGCCGCCGCCGCGATCAGGAGCGCGGGATAGGAGAGCGTGGAGGTGTCCGGTTGCAGAAGGCGGAGCGCTCCGATGCGCCGCTCCTCCACGCTCCCGAAGATCACGTGGAGGAAGAACCAGAGCGAGAGGTTCGCGATGACGCCGACGACGGCCGCCGTGATCGCCGAGAGCGCGCCCTGGGCGGCGCGGTGCCGCCCGAGCCGCTCGACGTAGGGAGCGCCCAGCAGGACGAACAGGAAGGACGGCACGAACGTGACCCACGTCGTCACGAAGGAGCCGAGCACGCCTCCCGCGGCGGGCGTCAGCGGCGTCGGGTTTCGGTACGCCGCGAGGAACCCGACGAACTGCAGGACCATGATCAGCGGACCGGGAGTCGTCTCGGCCATCCCGAGCCCGTCGAGCATCTCGCCGGCCGAGAGCCAGCCCTGCGACGAGACCGCCTCCTGCGCGACGTACGGGAGGACCGCGTAGGCGCCGCCGAACGTCACGACCGCGACGCGGGAAAAGAAGGCCCCGAGCTGCAGGTAGATGCTCCGGGGTCCCCACAGCGCGGCGAGGAGAAAGAGCGGAGCGATCCAAAGCAGGAGGCACACGAGCAACAGGCGCAGAGAGCGCTTCCCCGAAGGGGGCTCACCCGTGTCTGTCTCGAGGATCTCGCCGGTCGTGGCCGGGTCCCGAAACAGAACCCAACCGAGGAGCCCGGCCCCCAGCACGACCGCGGGAAACGGCGCCTGAAAGAAAAAGAGCGCGACGAACGCCGCCGCGGCGAGGATCACCCGGCCCGGCGAGCCGAGAGCCCGCCGTCCGATGCGCAGCAGCGCGTCGACCACGATCGCGAGCACGGCGGCCTTCAGCCCGAAGAAGAGCGCGTCGACGGCCGGAAGCCCGCGGGCGGCGACGTAGAGAAACGACAGGAGCAGGATCGCCGCGACGCCGGGCAGGACGAACAGCGTCCCCGCGACCACGCCTCCCGTCGTCCCGTGCAGTCGCCAGCCCATGTAGACGGCGAGCTGCTGGGCTTCGGGTCCGGGCAGGAGCATGCAGAAGTTCAGGGCCCGCAGGAATCGCGGCTCGGAGATCCAGCGCTTCTCCTCGACCAGGATCCGATGCATCACCGCGATCTGGCCGGCGGGCCCGCCGAAGCTCTGGACCGCGACGCGGACCCAGACCCGCACCGCCTCGCGGAACGGAATCGGTGTCGGCGTCGGAAGGACCGCTCCGGCGGCCGGAGTCCCACTCACGGAGCGGCGAGTGTGACACGGCCGCCCGCGCCCGCGCGGGTGGCCGCGCGGTAGACGGCAACCGCTGCCGCGACGTCCTGCAGGGCCGTTCCCGTGCTGTCGAAGATCGCGATCTCTTCCTCGGTCCGGCGCCCCGGCCGCCGGCCCGAGACGACCTCCGCGAGATCCGCGTGGACATCCGCCATCGTCACGAGACCGGCCTCGATCGCGTGGTGCAGCTCCCCGATCGTGGCGCACTGCTCGCGGATGTCGACGACGAGGGTGGCGCCGGGGAGCAGCCGCGGATCCAGCTCCTGCTTCTCCGGCGCATCCGCGCCGACCGCCGCCAGGAAGCTCCCGGGCCGCAAGTCTCCGACGTGAAGCAGCGGCTCTTTCGACGGGGTGCACGTCACGACGACGTCGGCGTCGCGGGAGGCCGCACGGGGGTCCGCGGCGGTCTCCACCGGAATCGACAGCTCTCGCGACATCGCCGAGGCAAATCGCGCCGCGGCGACGCGGTCCGTGTCGGCCACCCGGACCCGCCCGATCGGCAGGACCTGCCGCAGCGCCCGGAGCTGGACGCGACCCTGGCGGCCGCAACCGACGATCGCCGCCGTGCGGGAATGCTTCCGCGCGAGATACCGGGCGGCGACCGCTGTCGCGGCCGCCGTTCGCAGGGCCGTGATCTCGATCGAGTCCATGAGCGCCAGCACGACGCCGTCGTCGGCGTCGAAGAGCGCCACGATTCCCTGGATCGCGGGAAGGCCGCGCCG
>DATBIJ010000281.1:0-3414 GCA_036557025.1 Thermoanaerobaculia bacterium
TCCAGGCGCGCGCGCGTCGCGGCGTCGGACTCCTCGATCTCCGCGGAGACCACGCCGGGAACTTCGCGGAGCGGCCCCGCGTCGGCGCGGCCGCGGATCTCGACGCGCAGCACGGAAGTGCCCGAGAGCCGGCGGCGCAGCTCCTGCGGGTCTCCCTCGGCGACGATCCGCCCGCGGTCGATGATCAGGACCCGGTCGCAGACTGCGTCCACCTCGGGCAGGATGTGCGTCGAGAGCAGGACCGCGCGCTCGCGGCCCAGCGCGCGGATCATTTCGCGGATCTTGATGATCTGCATGGGGTCGAGACCGACGGTCGGCTCGTCCAGCACGAGGACCGGAGGCTCGTGCACGAGCGCGCCGGCGAGCGCGGTGCGCTGGCGGAACCCCTTGGAGAGGTTGTCGACCTTCCGATCGGCAACCTCCTCGAGGAGGCAGCGCCCGATGGCCTGGTCGACGCGGCGCTTCACCTCCGGGCCCCGGATGCCCTCGAGGCGGGCGCGGTAGGAGAGGTACTCGCGGACGCGGAGCTCCGGATAGAGCGCCGCGGACTCGGGCAGGTAGCCCAGGGCGCTCCGCGCCGCGATCGAGTCCGACAGGACGTCGTGGCCCGCCACCCGCACCGAGCCCGACGTGGGCTGCAGGAAGCCGGTCAGGACGCGCATCGTCGTCGTCTTTCCGGCGCCGTTCGGTCCCAGGAAGCCGACGATCTCCCCCTCGCGAACCGAGAAGGAGATGTCCCCGACGGCGACGTGGGCGCCGTAGCGTTTCGTCAGGCCCTGGACTTCGATCATTGCGCGCGAGGCCCTCGCAAAGCGCCGAAGGATAGCAGAGAGATCCGGCCCGCGCGCTAGTATTCCGGCGTGATCGTGGTCGAGAACGTCACGAAGAGCTACGGCCGGTTCGGCCGGGCGACGCGGGCGCTCGACGGCGTCTCCCTCGAGGTCCACAAGGGGGAGACGCTCGGCCTGATCGGCCCCAACGGCGCCGGCAAGACGACGCTGCTGTGTTGTCTGCTCGGCTTCCTTCGGCCCGACTCCGGATCCGTGCGCGTGGACGGCCTGGACCCGGACGATCTCGCGGTCCGGGCGAAGACCGGCTACATGCCCGAGCGCCTGGGCTTCGACGCCGACTTGACCGGCGCGGCGTTCCTGCAGCAGCACTGGCGCCTCGCCGGAGGAGACCCGGGCGCGGCGGCGTCGGAATCGCGTGCCGCGGCGGAGCGGGTCGGCCTGGACCCGGGCGTGTTGCGGCGCCGGCTGCGGGGTTACTCACGCGGCATGCTCCAGCGCATCGGCGTCGCCCAGGCGCTCCTGGGAGATCCCGAGCTGCTCTTCCTGGACGAGCCCGCCTCGGGGACGGATCCCAACGGCGTCGCGCTGGTGCGCGAGCGCATCCTCGAGGCGAAGCAGCGCGGCGCGACGATCGTGCTGAACTCCCACCAGCTCCCCGAAGTGGAGCGCGTCTGCGATCGAATCGTGTTCCTCGAGCGCGGGAAGATCACCCGCGAAGAGTCGCTGCGGGGCGAGGGCGCCGCACGGCGCGCGATCCTGCGCGTCCCCGCCGAGCGGGTCGCGGATGCGGCGGCGGCGCTCGCGGCCGCCGGCTTCACCGCGCAGACCGGGGCGGGCGGGACGCTGAACCTGGAGGTCGCCTCCGACGCGCGGATGGCCGAGGCGATCCGGGCGCTCGCGCTCGCGGACGTGCCGGTGCTGGAGGCGCGCGCGACCGCCGACCTCGAGGCGCTGTTTCGGGGGACCCCCGCGTCGTGAAGGAGATGATCCGGCGCTTCCTGCGCCAGAAGCTGGGCTCGATCGGGCTGGCGATCGCACTCCTGCTCTTCTGCCTGCTGATGGCCGGACCGCTCGCGGTCTCGGGCGGGATGGCGCCGACGTTCGGCGTCGCCACGGTCGTGGTCTTCCTGCTCGCGGCCGGCATCGTCTCCCGCGACGTGTCCGGCGGCGCCGTCCAGATGATCCTGTCGCGGCCGCTGCGCCGAACCGACTACCTGCTCGGGCGCTACGTCGGCTTCCTGACGACCCTCGCCATCGTGCTGGCCTTCGCGATCGCGCTCGGCTTCCTCCTGCACGAGGCCGGCCGGCTCGCGTTCGGCGGCCAGGCCGGCCGCTACCTCTGGACGCCGGCGCTGATCGGCGCCGGCGGCGCGCTGCTGCAGGGTGCCCTGTTGGGAGCGATCCTGCTGTTCTTGTCGACGTTTCTGCCCGGGTTCTCGGACCTGCTCGCCCTGATCGCGGCGACGGTCGCGCTGGCGGTGCTCGGCGGCATCCCGCGCTTTCCCAAGCTCGCCGAAGCGGCGAACGCGGCGCGCGAGAACCTCTATCCGAGCGTGGACTGGGGGCCGGTCTTCCGCGGAGAGGCCCTGCTCTCCCCCGACCTGGGACGGTACGTGCTGGCCGTCACGGTCTATCTCCTGCTGGCGGCGTGGATCTTTTCGCGCCGGGAGTTCGCGTATGGACAGGACTGAGAGGCGGCGCGCGGTCTCCGGCTCGCAGTCCCGGCTGCCGACGTGGATTCTCTTCGTCCTGCTCGCCGCGGTCGTCTTCCGCTTCGTCACGCAGGCGATGCAGCCGAAGGTGGACGCGGGGGCCGGCCTCGTGAAGTGGCAGTCCCGGGGGTCCGCGGACGCCGTCGCGCGGGCGACGGGCAAGCCGGTGCTCTACGACTTCACCGCCGAGTGGTGCGCACCCTGCAAGATCCTCGACACCGAGGGCTGGGGCGACGCCCGCATCGCGCGGTTCGTCGGCGACGGCTTCGTGCCCGTGCGCGTCATGGACCGGATCCAGGAAGAGGGACGCAACCCGGCGGAGGTCGCCGCCCTTCAGGGGCGATACAAGATCGAATCGTTCCCGACACTCATCGTCGCCGACGCGGAAGGACGCGAGATCGCCCGGCACGTCGGCTGGCGCGACAAGGACACGCTGGTCGGGTTCCTGATGGACGCCGCGCGCCGGACCCGGGTGCCTCGCTGAATCGAGGGCCAACCCTTCGTCCGGTTCGCCGCGAGTCCCTTCGCCGGCGGCGATGGTTCCTGCTGCTTCCGCTCTGTTTGCTCGGGGTCGAGAACTTCGCGGTGTTCGCCCGGCACTACTTCGGGAGCTACGGATTTCCCTGGGACTTCTCGGGCGGCTACTACGCGACCGTCGCCTTCTGGACGAGCGCCGTGACTCATCGCCTGTTTCCCGACTGGATGCCGTTCCAATCGATGGGCTATCCCTTCCCGATCAACCTTCAGAACGGCCTCTGGTATCCCCCCTTCTGGCTCTTTCCCGCGCTCGGAATCCCGTACACGCTCAAGGCCGCGATCGTCCTCCAATGCCTGCACGTGCTCCTGGGAGCGGTCGGTGCGTTTTTCTTCCTGCGGCACTTGCTTCGCTCGAACCGGCTCGCGACGATCGG
>DATBIJ010000282.1:0-2019 GCA_036557025.1 Thermoanaerobaculia bacterium
CCGAGCTTGCTTCGCCGGGGGAGGTGTCCGTGGTCCTGACCGTCAACGGCAAGCGGTATTCGCAGGATGTTCCCGCGGAGGAGAAGCTGCTGTCGGTCCTCCGAGACCGTCTCGGGCTGACCGGCACCAAGTACGGCTGCGGGGAGGGGCAGTGCGGCGCGTGCACGGTGCTGGTGGACGACCGCGCCGTGCGCTCTTGCCAGGTGACCGCGCGCGAAGCCTCCGGCAAGCGCGTCACGACGATCGAAGGCCTCGCCTCGGGCGCGCGTCTGCATCCGGTCCAGGCGGCGTTTCTGGAAGTCGAGGCGTTTCAGTGCGGCTTCTGTACGCCGGGGTTCATCGTCGCGGCGGCCGCGCTGCTCTCGAGCAACAAGAGCCCGAGCGATGAGGACATCTCGGGCGCGCTCGCGGGCAACATCTGCCGCTGCTGTACGTACCCGCGCATCGTCGCTGCGGTTCGGCTGGCATCGCTGGCGTCCCGTCCCGGAGGCGGCTCGTGAGCGGGCCCGAGCGCGCCGATCCGGCCGCGGGAGACACCGCGCCCCCGCTGCATCGCTTCGACGTCGACCGCCGCGATCTTCTGAAGCTGCTGGGCGGCGGCATGCTCTTCTGCCTCGCCCGCGCGCCGGAAGCTGGGGCGCAGGAGTCGGGTCGGGCGGTCGGCGGCGAGAAGCCCAAGGAGCTCTCGGCCTGGCTGCACATCGACAAGGACGGCAAGATCACGGCCTTCACGGGAAAGGTCGAGGTCGGTCAGAACATCCGCACCTCGCTGGCCCAGCAGGTCGCCGAAGAGCTGGGCGTGGCGGTCGCATCGGTCGCGATGGTGATGGGCGACACCGACCGCACGCCCTTCGACATGGGGACCTTCGGCAGCCGGACCACCCGCGAGATGGCGCCGTTCCTTCGCGCGGTCGCGGCGAGCGCGCGGGAGGGGCTGATCGACGCCGCGGCGAAGCTCTGGAGCGTGGATCGCGCCGGACTCTCGATCAAAAACGGCCGCGTGGTCTCTCCCTCGGGGAAGTCCGCCTCCTTCGGCGAGCTGACGCGCGGCGAGGAGCTGGTCGCGACGGTCGACGAGCGCTCGGCGCTGACGCCCGCGACGACGTGGCGGATCGCCGGGCAAACCGTCCCGAAGATCCAGGGACGCGACTTCGTCACCGGAGCGCACCGCTACTCCTCGGATCTGACCCGGCCCGGGATGTTGCACGGGAAGATCCTTCGCCCGCCGTCGTTCCGCGCGCGGATCGCCGGGGCGGACGGCACGAAGGCCGCGGCGATGCCCGGCGTCGAGGTCGTCATCGATGGAGACTTCATCGGCGTCGCGGCGCCGGACCCGGGCACGGCCCGCCGCGCGGTCGACGCGATCACGGTGAAGTGGACGGAGAAACCCGACCAGCCCTCCGACGCGACCATCTTCGAGTACCTGAAGAGCAACGCGAGGCCGCCGGAGGCCGGCGCCGCCGCGGCCGATCCCGCCGTGGCGCAGGCGCTCGCCACCGCGCCGATTCGCCTGAAGCAGACCTACACCGTCGCGTACATCGCGCATGCGCCGCTCGAGCCACGCGCCGCGGTCGCGGAATGGGAGCGCGGAAAGCTGACCGTCTGGACCGGAACGCAGCGGCCCTTCGCCGTCCGCGACCAGCTCGCGGAAACCTTCCGGATCCCGCGCGAGAGCGTCCGCGTGATCGTTCCCGACACCGGTTCGGCCTACGGCGGCAAGCACCAGGGAGACGCAGCGGTCGAGGCCGCGCGGCTCGCGAAATCCGCGGACAAGCCCGTCAAGGTCGTCTGGAGCCGCGAGGAAGAGTTCACCTGGGCGTACTTCCGCCCGGCGGGGGTCATCGAGGTCGCGACCGGCGCGACGGGAGACGGCGCGATCACGGCCTGGGACTTCCACAACTACAACTCGGGTCCGGCGGCGATCGAGACTCCCTACGAGGTCGCGCACAAGACCGTGCGCTACCACCCCGTCGAGTCCCCGCTGCGGCAAGGCTCGTATCGCGCGCTCGCGGCGACGGC
>DATBIJ010000283.1:0-35389 GCA_036557025.1 Thermoanaerobaculia bacterium
CGTGCAGGGCCGCGGCTCCGCCGCCAACAGCGCCGTCTGCTATGCGCTCTCGATCACGGCGGTCGATCCCGTGAAGATGGAGCTGCTCTTCGAGCGCTTTCTCTCCGAAGAGCGCGGGGAGTGGCCGGACATCGACCTGGATCTGCCCTCCGGCGAGCGGCGCGAGAAGGTCATTCAGCACGTCTACGAGAAGTACGGTCCGCACGGGGCCGGCATGACGGCCAACGTCATCACCTACCGCGACCGTTCTTCCGCGCGCGAGGCGGCCAAGGCCCTCGGATACGCCCCCGAACAGGTCGATGCCCTCTCGAAGCGGCTGGGGGCCTGGAGCTTCGGCGAGATCCGCGAGGCCGTGGAGTCTCTGCCCGCGGAGATCGCGGGCGCGGGGCTGGATCCCTCCGAGACGCGCGCGAAGCACTTCGTGCGGACGTTCCTGCGCCTGCAGAATCTGCCGCGCCATCTCGGGCAGCATTCCGGAGGCATGGTCGTCGCGGCGGGGCGGCTCGACGAGGTCGTGCCGCTGGAGCCGGCGTCGATGCCGGGCCGGGTCGTCGTGCAGTGGGACAAGGACGACTGCGCCGATCTGGGGATCGTGAAGGTGGACCTGCTCGGGCTGGGCATGCTCGCGGCACTCGAGGAGGCGATCCCGATGATCCGCGAGCACGAGAAGGTCCCGCTCGATCTCGCGCACCTTCCCGCCGACGACCCGAAGGTCTACGACATGCTCCGGCGGGCCGATACCGTCGGGCTCTTTCAGGTCGAGAGCCGTGCGCAGATGTCCTCGCTGCCGCGCCACGGCCCGCGCCACTTCTACGACCTCGTCATCCAGGTCGCCATCATCCGGCCCGGTCCGATCGTCGGCGGCATGGTCCATCCCTTCTTCGACCGCCGGCAGGGGAAGGCCCCCGTCGAGTACGCGCATCCCAGCCTCGAGCCGATCCTGAAGCGCACGCTCGGCGTGCCGCTGTTTCAGGAGCAGCTGCTGCGGATTGCGATGGTCGCGGCGGGATTCACCGGCGGAGAAGCGGAAGAGCTGCGGCGGGCGATGGGCTTCAAGCGATCGGCCGAGAAGATGGTCGGGATCGAGGCGCGGCTGCGCGCGGGGATGACGGCGCGCGGGATCGTGGGCGCGGCGCAGGAGCAGATCGTCAAGTCGATCACCTCCTTCGCGCTCTACGGCTTCCCGGAATCGCACGCGGCGAGCTTCGCGCTGATCGCGTATGCGAGCGCGTACCTGAAAGCCCACCATCCGGCGGCGTTCCTGGCGTCGATCCTGAACGCGTGGCCGATGGGCTTCTACCACCCGGCGACGCTCGTGCAGGATGCCCAGCGGCACGGCGTCCAGGTGCGGCCCATCGACGTTTTGCGCTCCGGCTGGGCCTGCCGGTGGGAGGAGGGAGCCGTGCGGATGGGCCTGCGCTACATCAAGGGACTGGCGGAAGCGACGGGACGGCGCATCGAGCAGGAACAGGCGGCTCGGGCTTTCGCCGGCATCGACGATCTCGCGCGGCGCGCGAGCCTGCGCTCGGAGGAGCTCGACCTGCTGGCGTACGCCGGGGCGCTGGCCGGCTTCGGGCGCACCCGCCGGGCCGCGCTCTGGCAGGCGGCGCATGCCGGGAGGCCCTCGGGTCCGCTGTTTGCCGGGCTCTCGACCGACGGGCCCTCGCCGCTGCCCGAGATGTCGGCGGTGGAAGAGACGATGGCCGACTACGAGGCCGCGGCCCTGACGACCGGACCCCACGCCATCGCGCACGAGCGCGAGGCGCTGCGCCGCCGCGGCGTGCTCTCCGCACGGGATCTGACGCGGCTCCCCGACGGCACGCGCGTCACCACGGCGGGCGCGGTCATCGTCCGCCAGCGGCCCGGCACCGCGAAGGGATTCGTCTTCCTGACCCTCGAGGACGAGACCGGGATGTGCCAGGCCATCGTGCGGCCCGACCTCTTCCAGCAGAACCGCACCGTCATCGTCGGGTCCGGTTCCCTCATCGTCGAAGGCCGTCTCCAGAAACAGGACGGCACACTCTCCGTGAAAGGGGAGCGCTTCTGGCCCCTCACCCCGTCGGAGACCATCCCAAGCCACGACTTCCGGTAGCCAATCCGGGGTCAACCCTGAAATCCGGACATCGCGCTGTCCGCTGCCGAGGTCAGTCCACCCGATTGGCAACCTTTCCTACGACAACAGGCTTTGACGGCCTCTCGACGCGACAAGGACACTCAGAGGCCCATCATGCCGAGAGTTCCGCGCATCGACTTTCCCGGGGCGATCCATCATGTGATCGTGAAGGGCAACGAAGGTAAGGAGATCTATCGCGACGACGAGGACAGGAAAACCTATCTGCATCTGCTCCGTCGCTACCACGAGCGCTATCGCTTTGGCCTTCTGGCCTACTGCTTGATGGGGACCCACGCGCATCTGGCGATCGAGACGGGTGAGACTCCGCTCTCGCGAGTCATGCAAGCGTTTCAGACGGCCTACGCCCAGGCGTTCAATACACGGCATGGGCGAGAGGGACACGTCTTTGTCGGGCGTTACAAAGCGTTTCTGGTCCAAGCCGATCAATACCTCCTGGCCCTCGTTCGCTACATTCATGACAACCCGGTGGCCGCCGGCATGTGCCCTCTTCCGGAGAACTATCCGTGGTCGAGCGACCGTTTCTACCGCGACGGCGGCGCCCCTTCCTGGCTGGACTGCGAAATGGTTCTGTCGATGCTGGCCTCGGGCGTCCTGGATGCCGCGCGGGCATACCGCGATTTGATGAGTCGATCGGAATTTGCCTCCTACGACCTGGTGCCGGTGACGGCGTGTGTCAAGGGCGATGAGCAATTCGCCAGGAAGCTGTTTCGCAAAGAGAAACGGACGGAACTTCTCCGCGATGCGTTGACGCCCGCGAGGATCGCGGAAGCAGTGGCTGTTGCCACGGGCATTCACGTTGCGGATCTGCGCGGCCCGGGCAGGACCCGGCCGCTCTGCGCCGCGAGGGGCCTCATCGCTCACGTCGGGAAGCGATACGGTTCGGTGCCGTTTGCCGGAAGCGCCCGTTACCTGGATCGGGACGAATCGACGATCGTGAAGCTTGCCGGCCGGATCGAGCGGGCGCTACCGAGGTCGGCGGAGTTGCGAGAGTCCCTCGGGATCGCGCTGCTGCGCCTCGGGAGGGTCGATCCGGCCTGAATGCAGGGTTGGCTCCGGAAATGTCCTGATTTCAGGGTTGACCCCGGTTCTCTTTCCCCTGGATCCGGTGTCTCATCCGTATGGACGAGGTGCGCATGGGAGAGCGACGCGGGTTTCCCTGGGCCCTGATCGCGGCGGTGTTCGGAGCGGGTCTGCTGGCCGCGCAGACCTCCTCGCCGGCGCGCCGGCCGACGCCCCGCGCCGCGGTCTCCCCGGCGCCGCGGGCGACGGCGACCCCGCAGCCGGTCCCGCGGGAGGCCTCCTGGAAGGAGGTCGAGCGGCTGGTCTCCGAGCAGAAGTTCGAGGAGGCCTCGCGCGAGATCGATCGGCTGCTCGCCGCGGCGAAGGCCTCCGGCGACGATCGCGAGCTGGCCCTGGCGCTGGTTCGCTCGACGCAGCTTCGGATGGCCCTGCACGGCTATGAGACCGCGGTCCGAAACCTGCGCGAGGAGCCATGGCCGAAGGCTCTGCTCTGGCGCGCCGGGGTGAGTCTCTACTACGCCCAGGCGCTGGAGGCCTACGCCCAGGCCTACAGCTGGGAGGTCAACCAGCGCGAGAAGGTCGAGTCGACCGCGCCGGTGGATCTGAAGGCCTGGACGCGGGAGCAGATCTACGACGAGGCCGAGCGCGTGTACCTCGAGCTCTGGAAAGAACGCGAGGCCCTGGGCCGCGAGCCGATCTCCGCCCTGTCGGATTTCGTGGTCGCGAACAACTACCCCAAGGAGATCCGCGGGACGGTCCGCGACGCGCTGGCCTACTTCTTCGTCGAGCTGCTGTCCAATTCCTCCGGCTGGACGGCCGCGGAGGCCAACGAGGTCTATCGCCTCGGCGCGGCCGGCCTGCTCGACGCCGAGGCGCCGTTCTCGCCGGGCGTCGAGGACGCCGCCGGCCATCCGCTCGCGCGCGCCGTCGCCGCGCTGGGGGACCTGGAGGCGTGGCACGCCGCCCGCGGCGAGCGGGAGGCGGCGCTGGAGGCCTACCTCGAGCGCGTGCGCCGCATCCACGCCGCCTTCTCCGCCGAAGAGGATCGCGCGGCGATCCGTGCCCAGCTCACCGCGCGTCTTGCGCGCGACCGCCGGCTGCCCTGGTCCGCGGTCGGCACGGCCCTGCTGGCCGAGCTCACCGAGCAGGAGTCCGCGCCGGACGCTTTGATCCGGGCGCGCAAGATCGCGCTCGACGGCGCCGAGGCGCATCCGAACACGATCGGCGGCAGGCGCTGCGCCTCCATCGCGGCGCGCATCGCGCACCCCGAGCACAGCCTGCAGGCCATGTCGAGCGACGGCGCGAAGCGCCGCTCCTTCGAGGTCCAACACCGAAACCTCGCGACGCTGTACTTCCGGGCCTGGCGTATCGATCTGGACGCGCGCCTGATCTCCGCGAAGGACTACAACCTCCTGCCCGACTACAACGAGTGGCGCGAGATGCTCGGCAAGCCCCCGGCGGCGCGGTGGAGCGAGAAGCTGCCGCCCACTCCGGACTACCGCGTCCACCGGACCTTCGTCACGCCGCCCCTGGTGGAGCCCGGCCTCTACATGGTCGCGGCCGCCGACCGGGAAGATTTCGCGGAAGGCCGCACGGGGATCTCCTCTCTCAACTTCCTCCGGACCGACCTGGTCCTGATGGCGCGACCGGAGGGCGGCTCGGTCGAGACGCGAGTCCTGGAAGGAGACAGCGGCGACGCGGCCTCGGGCGCCGACGTCGAGCTGTGGATCTACGACTGGCAGAAGGGCCACCGCCGAGTCGAGACAAAGCGGGTCGACGCCGGGGGGACGGCGCGCTTCTCGTGGAAGGAGGGGCGCGAGAACAAGCCGTACTTCTTCCTCGCGCGGCGCGGCGAGCACCGGGCGCTCGACTCGAGCTACCAGAACTTCTCGCCCGAGCGCGAGACCGAGCAGTCCGCGACGCTGGTCTTCACCGACCGCGCGATCTACCGGCCCTTGCAGAAGCTGTACTGGAAGACGCTCTCGTATCACGGGCGTCCCTCCGAGGGGCGCATGGCGATCTCGCCGGGGGCTTCGCTGACCGTGTCCCTCATCGACGCGAACAACGAGCGCCTCGCCGACAAGACGGTGACCACCAACGCCTACGGCAGCGCCTCGGGCGAGTTCGAGATTCCCGCGGGCCGGGCGCTCGGCGCCTGGCGCCTGCAGACCTCGATTCCGGGGTCGGCCGCGATCCGGGTCGAGGAGTACAAGCGCCCCACCTTCGAGGCGATGTGGAAGGACCCGGAGTCGCCGCTGCGGCTCAACCGTCCGGCGAAGCTGGCCGGCAACGCCCGCTACTACTTCGGTCTTCCGGTCACCAACGGCTCGGTCGTCTGGCGCGTGTCGCGCACGCCGCAGTTTCCGTGGTGGTGGGACTGGGGCTGGTGGTGGGGGCCTCGCCCGACGCAGCCGCAGGTCGTCGCGCAGGGCGTGTCGCCGCTTTCGGCCGACGGGACCTTCACGATTGCCTTCACGCCGGAGGCGGACGAGCGGCTCGCGGCCGCCTCACGCGAGATCACCTACCTCTACGAAGCGGTCGCCGACGTCACCGACGAGGGGGGCGAGACGCGTTCCGCCTCGCGCGCCTTCCGGCTCGGGTTCGTCTCGATCGAGGCCCGGGTCCATCCGGAGAACGCGTTCCTGCGGCAGGGCGAGAAGGGCGCGATGAGCGCGATGCGGACGAGCCTGGACGGCGTGGCGCGCGCCGGGGCGGCGCGCTGGCGTCTGACCGAGCTCGTGCCGGCGGCGCAGGCCTTCCTGCCGTCGCAGCTGCCGCGCCCGGTCGCGCCCGCGCTGCAGCCCTACGCGACTCCCGGTGACCGCATGCGGGCGCGCTGGGACACCTCGGTGACCCTGGAAGAGACCCTTCGCAACTGGAAAGACGGCAAGGAGGTCGCGCAGGGCGAGCTGGCGCACGACGCGCAAGGACGCGCGCGCTGGGATCTGCCGCCGCTCGCGCCCGGCGCGTACCGCCTGCGCTACGAGACCAAGGACGAGTTCGGCGTCCCCTTCGAGGTCTCGCGCGACTTGCTCTGCTCCGGACGACTCGAGGCCGACGCTCCCGCGCCGCTTGCGGTCGTGCTGCTCGCGGAGCAGACGCTGGTGCCCGTCGGAGGCACGGCGCGCTTCCTCGCCTTCTCGGCGCTGCCGGATCAGCGGATGGCCTTCGAGATCTACAAGGACGGGCGGCTCGTCGAGCGCCGGACGCTGCGCTCGGGCAAAGACCCGGCGATGATCGAGATCCCGATCACCGAAAACGCCCGCGGCGGCTTCGGCGTGAAGCTCGTCGGAATCCGCGACCATCAGCTGCTGCATGCGGTGACTTCGATCTTCGTGCCGTGGGACGACCGCGAGCTGGAGGTCTCCTTCGCGACGTTCCGGGACCGCCTGCGCCCGGGAACCGACGAGACCTGGAAGGTCACGGTCAAGGCGAAGAAGGGCAACTCGCCGGAGCGCGCCGCGGAGCTCCTGGCCTGGATGTACGACCGCAGCCTCGACGCCTTCGCCCCGTTCTCACCGCCGGATCCGATGAGCCTCTGGCCCAACCGCAGCATCGTCGGCTGGATGCGCAGCAGCCTCGGGATGGTCTCGAGCCAGTGGATCGCGAGTGGACCCGGGCACGGGACGGACTATCCCCTGCTGCAGGGCGACCTGCTCAAGCTCGAGTCCGGCTACGGCATCGGCGGGCCGGGGCGGCGCTATCGCCAGATCGGAGCCGTCGCCGCGCCGGCGTCGGAGATGGACGAGATGGCGGCGGACCGGGCGCAGCTGCAGGCGATGCCCGCGAAGAGCCGCGCCGATGTCGGCAACAAGCCGGTCGCGAAGGAAGGAAAAGACGAAGGGCGCAGCAATGTCGCGGGCGTGGCCGGGGAGCCGGAGGCCGCCGTGCAGATGCGCTCCGAGTTCTCCGAGACCGCGTTCTGGAAGCCGCACCTGATCACCGGCGAGGACGGCTCGGCCTCGATCGAGTTCCACGTCCCCGACTCGGTGACCTCCTGGAAGGTCTGGGTCCAGGCCGTGACGAAGGACCTGCACTCCGGGCGCGTCGTCAAGGAGAGCGCCTCGATCAAGGAGCTGATGGTCCGGCCGTACGTGCCGCGCTTCCTGCGAGAGGGCGACAAGGCGGAGCTGAAGGTCGTCGTCAACAACGCCGCGGAGAAGGACCTCTCGGGAACCGTGTCGCTGGAGATCCTCAACCCCGCGGACAACGCGAGCGTGCTCTCCTCCTGGGGCATCGCGGCGGCGGCCGCCACGAAGCCGTTCCAGGTCGCCAAGGGCGGCGGCACCAACCTGACCTTCCCGATCACGGTGCCGCGGGGAACGGGCACGGTCGCCTTCCGCGTCGTCGCGAAGTCGGGCGATCTCTCCGACGGAGAGCTGCGGCCCGTC
This sequence comes from Thermoanaerobaculia bacterium, assembly GCA_036557025.1. GTDB lineage: Bacteria > Acidobacteriota > Thermoanaerobaculia > UBA5066 > Gp7-AA6 > DATBIJ01. Next base: position 7,546 of record DATBIJ010000283.1, read on the forward strand.
CCGGTGCTCCCGTCGCGGATGGTGCTGGCGCAGTCGCGCTTCGCGGCCCTGAAGGAGGGGGATCGGCGCACGCTGATCTTCGAGGATCTGGCAAGGGGCGGCGACCCGACGCGCATCGACGAACAGATTGTCGTCACCGTCGACGCCCAGCTCTTCTACGGAATGCTCTCGGCCCTGCCGTATCTCGTGGACTATCCCTACGAGTGCACGGAGCAGACGCTCAACCGCTTCGTGTCGACCGGCATCCTCTCCTCGCTCTACGGACAGTACCCGTCGGTCGCGAAGATGGCGGAGGAGCTCTCCAAGCGCGACACGCGGCTGGAGACCTTCGACGCGGCGGACCCGAATCGCCGCATGGCCCTGGAAGAGACGCCCTGGCTCGAGGAGGCGCGCGGCGGGCCGAAGCCCGCCGGCGAGCTGCTGAAGGTGCTGGATCCGCGCATCGCGAAGGCGCAGCGCGAGGAGTCGCTCGCAAAGCTGCGCAAGGCGCAGACGGCGATCGGCGGCTTCCCGTGGTGGCCGGGCGGGCCGCCCTCACCCTACATGACCATCTACATCCTCCATGGCATGGCCAACGCACTCGAGTTCTCGGTTCCGGTGCCGAAGGACATGACGCTGCGCGCGTGGAACTACGTCGGCGGGGAGCTGCGCTCCGAGATGGAGCGTTGCATGGCCCACGGCGGCACCTGCGAGTTCGTGACGTTCGTCAACTACACGCTCTCGTCGTTTCCCGACGCCTCGTGGTACGAGGGCTCGTTCACCGACGCGGACCGCAAGCGCTATCTGGACTACTCCTTCGCGCACTGGAAGGGCCACTCGCCGTACCTGAAGGGAATGCTCGCGATGACGTTGAAGCGCGCGGGCCGGGGACAGGACGCGACGCTGGTCTGGGACAGCGTCATGGACTCCTCGAAGACCGACAAGGACACCGGGACCTCCTGGGCCCCGGAGGACCGCTCCTGGCTCTGGTACAACGACACGATCGAGACCCACGCGTACGCCCTGCGCACGCTCACGGAGCTGACGCCGAAGGATCCGCGCCGCGAGGGCCTCGTCCAGTGGCTCTTCCTGAACAAGAAGATGAACCACTGGAAGTCCACGCGCGCCACCTCCGAGGTCCTCTACTCGCTCGCCCACTACCTGAAGAGCGAGAGCGCGCTCGCGGTCCGCGAGGCGGTGCGCGTGACGGTCGGGCCCGTCAGCGCCGCCTTCGAGTTCGATCCGGAGCGCTACACGGGAAAGAAGAACCAGATCGTCGTTCCTGGCGACAAGATCGATCCGAAGACCTCTTCGACGATCGTCGCGGAGAAGAGCGGCAAGGGGCTCGCGTTCGTCTCGGCCACCTGGCACTTCTCGACCGAGAAGCTGCCCCGTGAGGACCGCGGCGACTTCTTCCACGTGTCGCGCCGCTACTTCCGCCGGGAGCCGACCGCCGGCGGCTTCACGCTCAAGCCGCTCGCCGACGGCACTCCGATCGCGCCGGGGGACCAGATCGAGGTCCAGATCTCGCTGCGCTCGAAGCACGAGGCCGAGTACGTTCACCTGCGCGACCCGCGGGCGGCGGGGCTGGAGCCCGAGAACGTGCTCTCGGGGCACAAGTGGAACCTCGGCATCGTCTGGTACGAGGAGACCCGCGACTCCGGGACCAACTTCTTCTTCGAGAAGCTGCCGGTCGGCGAGTACACCTTCAAGTACCGCCTGCGGGCCAACATGGCCGGCACCTTCCGGGTGGCGCCGGCCACGGTCCAATCGATGTACGCCCCGGAGTTCACCGCCTACTCCGCCGGGAACGTCATGACGATCGTCCCGGCGAAGGCGAGCGAGCGCTAGCGGCGGCCGAAGAGGCGCACGCGGGCCTGGCCGCCGAGAGACCGGGCGTCGTACCAGAAGGTCACCTTCTGGATGACGCGGTCGTTGCCGGGCAGGTCGATGAGGCGGGTCTCGCCGCCGGCGGGGATCGTCTGGCGCAGCTCGATCTCTTTCGAGGTGCCGTTGCCGAAGTGAACGACGACGCGGTGGAAGTCGACGGCGCGGCCGCGCACGGCGAGCTTCAACGAATGGAAGTCGCCGCGCGCCGCCGTCACCGCGATGACGTCGTGGTCGACGCGGTCCGTCACGGCGCGCTCGCCGAGAAACTCCCAGGAATCCGCCGGGGCGGCGGCCGCGAGGCCGAAGAGCAGCAAGGCGACGAGGGCAGACGTTCGCGAGGCGCGCATGTTGTCCTCCGGGGGATTGGACGACGACCCCGCGCGCGAGGTTGACAGAGGGTCGGGCCGAAAAAGGAAGGGCCCCCGGCGAACCGGGGGCCCCGCAGGCGAGCCGCTGAGGCGGCTGGAGAGCTAGAACCTCAGCAGCGCCGTGAACCGGTAGTTGCGCGGGGTCTGGAGCGCGAGACGGGAGGTCGGCGCCCCGTAGTTCGCGTCGGGAACCAGGCGGATGCGGGTCGAGTCGATGACCTTCTGCTGGTTCGTGATGTTGAAGACCTCGCCCTTGACCCCGATCTCGAGCAGACCGAACGCCCGGAACGTCGCCTCGAGGGCGCCATCGATGGCGTAGGTGTCCGGCAGGTTGTCGGAGCCGCGCGGCGTGTAGAAGTACGTGTCGGTGTCGCCGTTGATCGCGAAAGAGCGCTGCTCCTGGTACGGAAGCCCCGACGCCCAGTTGAAACCGGATCCCGCCGTCAGATTCACGGCGCCGAGAGCGAAGGTGTACGCCCCGTACATCCGGACCTGGTGGCGCTGGTCGTAGGAGAGGTATCCGAAGCGGTTGTGGTTGAGAGCTTCCTCGCACGGCATCGGTCCGATCGTCGGGACGTTGCAGGTGTCGCCCGTGTAGTCGAGCATCTGCGAGGTGAAGTTGGCCTCGTGGTTGCCCTCCGCCTTGGAGAGCGTGTAGCTCGCCAGCGCCTGCCAGTTGTCGGAGAAGCGCTTCTCGAAGGTGAAGATCAGGCCCTGGTAGGTGCGCTCGAGGACGTCGCTCGAGAAGTTCTCGGGCGTGGTGACCTTGACGCCGTCGTCGTTGATGAAGCGCCGGTCGTCGATGAGGTCGCCCCAGGAGCGGTAGATCCCGCGGACGCCCACGGCCATCGTGTTGCCGATCTGCTGCTGCAGCGCGACGTTGAACTCGTCGGTGTAGGAGGGCTCGAGCCCGTTGTTCACCGGCTGGCTGTTGCCGCCGGCGACCACGGACTGGAAGAACACCCAATCCGAGCCGTCCCAGTGGAACTCGTCGTAGTTGGACTGCTGCGGCACGCCCGAGTACACGGAGTCGGCGATCGACTGGATCAGGAACTGGTAGTAGCGGCCGTATCCGCCCGAGAGCAGGGTCTTGCCGTTGCCGGACAGGTCATAGGAGGCGGTCAGGCGCGGCGAGAAGTTCGTCGCGTCGAAGACCGTTCCGCCCAGGTCGCTCTCGCCCTCCTGGATGTCGACGCGAAGGCCGACGTTGAAGGAGAGGCGGTCCGATGCCTCGAAGCGGTCGAGGGCGTAGATGCCGTAGATCGTGCCCTTCGAGACCGAAGCGGCCGGGTCGGCAAAGCGCAGGTCGACGTCGCCGACTTCCAGAATGGGTTGCCGCGTCGCCGGATTGAAGTCGGTGACGAGGAAGAGCTCGTTGGTCGGGTAGATGAACGAGGAGACGGACTCGAAGTCCTGGTAGTCCACGCCGACCTTGAAGTTGTGGGCGTGCCCGAAGAGCGTCTGGTACAGCGAGACCGCGACGTTGGCCTGGTCGCGGGGGCGCTGGACGAAGCCGTCGAACGTGGCGCCGTTGTAGTAGAGGCCGTCCGTGAAGGAGAAATAGGGCGTTCCGCTGCCCTCGAACGGCGCGACCGTGATTCCGCCGCGCTGCTGGGCGTAGCCGGCCTCGGCGCTGACGTTGGTGCCGAAGACGCCCGACCAGCGCACCTGCCACACGCAGGCCCAGTCGCAATCGTCGGCCTGGGACTGGGAGGTCAGCGCCTCACGCTCCGCCGAAAGACCCCAGTAGTCCACGACGAACCCGGTGATCGGGTCGGCCTGAGCCTGGAAGGTCAGCGAGTGCGAAGGCGTGATCTGGCCGGTCAGCTTGGCGCTCCAGAGCTCCGTGTTGGTGGTCTGCTGGTAGCTCTCGCCGGTGTCCGGCTTTCCGGGCGCCGTCTGCGTCTGGCGCTGGGGAGTCGTGGCGTCGGAGGTCTCGTACGCGCCGAAGAACCAGGCATGGTCGCGCACGATCGGCCCGCCGAGGGTGAAGCTGTAGCGATAGATGTTCTCGTCGAACTTCGTTCGGGCGAACGGAACGCCGTTCAAGGGGTTGGTCCCCTTGTTCTGCTCGTTCCAGTCGTCGTTGGTCACGATCGCCTTGGCCGAGCCCTCGAACTCGTTGGTGCCCGACTTGGTGATGACGTTGACGATCGCGCCCTGGGCCCGGCCGTACTCGGCCGAGATCCCGGCATTGGAGACCACGACCTCTTCGATCGCCTCGAAGTTGGAGTTGGCCCCGAAGGTGCCCGTCGTCGGGTCGGTCGTGTCGACGCCGTCGAACAGATAGAGGTTCGAGCCTTCGGTCGCGCCGAGCGAGTTCAGGTTGCCGTCGTTGTCCACGTCGGCGAGGCCGGGGGTGAACGCGACGAGGCTCTGATACGAGCGGCCGACGGCCAGCTTCTGCGTCAGCGTGCTGTCGATGTGCGTCGCCGCGGCGGTGTTGGTCTTGTCGATCAGCGGGACCTCACCGGAGACCGTGATCGAGGCCTGCTCGGAGGCCAGGCGCATCGAGAGGTTCACGGTCGTCGTCTTCTCGGCGTTGACTACGTTGTCGGTCGCCTCGAAGCTCTGGAAGCCCGAGAGCGTCGCCTTCACCGTGTAGGAGCCGAGCGGAAGACCGGGGAACGTGAAGCTGCCGCCGGCATCGGTGACCGCGGCACGCCGGAAGCCCTGGTCTTTCGAGAGCAGCTCGACCGTGACGCCCGGCAGCGCGCCGCCGGTCTCGTCGGTCACACGGCCCGTGATGGCCCCCAGCAGCGAGCCGTCGGCCAGGAGAGGCGCCGAGACGACGGCAACCGCGAGGGCGAGCAGAAACGGGATCCATCGTTGACGTGATCGCATGATTCTCCTTTCCGAATTTCGAGGACGAACCGCGGGATCGATGCCGCGGGGAATTCGAGAGACACGTCGGGCGGGTGGTCTCGGATCGATAGGACCTCCTTGCGGGGGACGAACCCCGTCCCCTCCGTCTTCAGGGCGCCCTGCGTGAGGACGCGCCGGGAAGAAGCGCAAGGGGGGTGCCACGCGAGTCGCCCCGGCTCGCGCCCGGGGATCCGAGAGTTTTCGAGCAAATTCGAAGACTGCGGCGCGGACGGAGAGTCGAAAGATCCGGACGAACGGATTTCGATCCGCTCTCTCGAAGCGTTGGAGCGCCGTTGGTCCCCGAAGCGGCACGCGGAGTCGCAAGCGTGACGATCTGCCGCGCCTCTGACCGCGCGCGAAGACGGTCAATCGTCCCGCGTCCGCGCGCTTCGGAGGGCGTCATCACGCGGACGAAACGGCGATTTCCGTGATGGTCGCGGACGACGCGAGGACGAAGCCGCGCGACGCTGGGACGAAAAATATTTTCGCGGGCGAGTGTCTTGTCGAGGGCCTAGGCCGCGACCGCCGTGTCTCCCACGACCCGCCCGTCGCGAATCTCGACGATGCGGTTCGCGCGCCGGGCCAGCGCCATGTCATGCGTGATCACCACGAGCGTGCGGCCCTGACGCGAGAGCTCGTCGAAGAGGCTCATGACGTCGGTCCCGGAGGAGGTGTCGAGGTTGCCCGTGGGCTCGTCGGCCAGCAGGATGTCGGGATTCATCGCCAGCGCCCGCGCCACCGCGACACGCTGCATCTGGCCCCCCGAGAGCTCCGTCGGCTTGTGCTCCATCCGGTCGGCGAGTCCCACGCGCGTCAGCAGCTCCTCGACGCGCTCCTTGCGCTTGCGCGGCGGCACGCCGCCGAAGAGCAGCGGGATCTCGACGTTCTCGAACGCGGTGATGTGCGGCAGCAGGTTGAAGTTCTGAAAGACGAAACCGACGCGGCGGTTGCGGATGTCCGCGAGCTGGTCGCGCGAGAATCCCGCAACGGACTCGCCCGCGAGGCGGTAGACGCCGGAGCTCGGCGTGTCGAGACAGCCGATCAGGTTCATCAGCGTCGACTTGCCCGAGCCGGATGGGCCGACCACGGCGACGAACTCGCCGGAGGAGACCGTCAGGTCGATGCCCTTGAGGGCCTCGACCTTGACCTTGCCCGTGTCGTAGACCTTCCGGATGTCTTCCATCCGAATGATCGCGTCGGTGGACGGGAGCCGGTCGTCGGGCATCGGTGTTCCTTCTTTCATTCGTACCTCAGCGTCGAGGCGGGATCGATCGACGCGGCGCGCCGGGCCGGGAAGTACCCGGCGAGCAGGCCGGCCGCCCCGAGGATGGCGATCGTCGCCATCCCGATCGGCCAGGAGAGCGTCGGCTTTCCGAGGAACTCCAGCACGTCGTTGCCTTCCTGCGGGATGAAGCCGAGCAAGGTCACGATCACCAGAGCGATGACGGAGCCGAAGAGCCCGCCGACCAGCGTGTAGGAGACGCCCTCGAGAAGGAAGGGCCCGGTGATCCAGGATCGCCGCGCGCCCATCGCCATCTTCACGCCGATCTCACGAGTCCGCTCCTTGACGACGGCGTACATGATGTTGGCGACGCCGACGGCGCCGATGATCAGGGTGAGGCCGCCGATCACGCCGAAGAAGATCTGGAGGCCGAGGAAGATGTTGTCTTCGACCTTCTGGCCTCGCACGGTGTTCCAGGTGCCGAAGACGCGCTCGTCGTCGGGGACGAACCCGAGCTTCCGTCCCAGGAGCTCGCGCATGCGATCCATGGCGCCCGCCATCTCGTCGGGCGTCTTCGTGTTCAGCACCAGCACCCAGAGGCGATCTCGGCCGAACAGCGCCTTGAAGGTCGTGATCGGGATCGTGGCTTTCATCCGGTCCGGCGAGCCGTAGGAGCCCGACTGGACCTTGCGCTGCATGACGCCGACGACCATGAAGGGCGAGTTGTTGATCAGGATCGTCTTGCCGACCGGATCTTCCTTTCCGAAGATGTCCGAGGCGACCTCGTCTCCCAGGAACACGACCCGCCGCTGCTCGGCCTCGTCGCGCGCGGTCAGGAAGCGCCCGCCCGGCTTCGCGTAGTGGCGGCGGGCGTCGCCGTACTCCCAGTGCGCGCCCACGAGGCGATTGTTCACCGTCTTGCGGCCGTACGTGAAGGCCGTACGCCCGTTGTGCATCTCGCCCCAGATCAGGACATCGGGCATGCGCGCCCGCAGGAAGTCGACGTCATCCAGTCGGGGGCGGATCGGGCGCCCCTCGGGCAGACCCTTGTAAGGCTTGGAGGTGGAGCCCGGCCAGTTGATGGAGAGGTTGCGCCCCATGCCGTTGGAGTTCTGGCGCATCTGCCGCTTGAGACCCTCGCCGAAGGACATCAGGAGCAGGATCGTCACGGTGCCCCAGGCGATCGCGGCGATCGTGAGCGCGGCGCGCTTCTTCTGGAGCCGCGCGGAGCCCAGGAACAGCCGAAAGATGACGTCGAGATCGAGGCGTCTCATAGCTTCATCGCCACGACGGGATCCAGCCGCGAAGCCTCCCGCGCCGGGAAGTAGCCCGCCAGCAGGCCCGTCAGTCCCAGGATCATCGCGGTCACGGCGGCGACGGAGAAGGAAATCTCCGGATCCCCAACGAACTCGGTGAAACCCAGCTTCGGGAAGGCCATGCAGATCGCGTAGGAGAGCGCGAAGCCGATCGCCCCGCCCACCCCCGTCAGCAGAAGCGTCTCCAGCAGGAACTGCCGCAGGATGAACTTCTGCCGCGCGCCCAGCGCCATCTTGATGCCGATCTCGCGCGTGCGCTCTTCCACCACGACGTTCATGATGTTGGAGACGCCGATGCCGCCGACGATCAGCGTGAAGGCTCCGATGATGCCCAGGAACAGCCGGAACGACAGAAAGAAGATGTCGAGGAACTTGAACTGCTCGGTCGTGTCCCACGTCGACAGCGCTTCCTTGTCCTCCGGATCGAAGCGCAGCGAGCGCGAGAGGATCGCCCGGACCTCGTCCATGACCTTCTCGGAGCCCTGCGGGTCCGTGGGCTGGACGATGAAATTGTCGATCCACTTCTCCCCGGTCAGCGCGCGGTAGGTCGAGGCCGGGATGACGACGCGACCCTCGTCGGGTCCGCTGTAGCTGCCGTCCTGCTCCTTCGGGATCAGGACGCCGATCACGGTGAAGGGCGACCCGTGGATCTGGACGATCTTGCCGACGGGCGGCTCGGAGCCGAAGATGTCCTTGGCGATCTTCTCGCCGAAGAACGCGACGCGCCGCTGCTCGGCCTCATCGAGGTCGTTCAGGAAGCGTCCGCCCGCCTGCGGAATCATGTTGCGCATCACGCCCCAGGCGGGCCAGGCCCCCGAGAGCCCGACGTTCACGGTCTTCACGCCGTACTTGAGCTGGAGCCCGTCGGTGTACTCCGGCGAGATCGCCTTGATGCCTTTCGCCTCGCGGCGCACGGCCTCGATGTTCTCTTCGTTGAGCCGGATGCGGCGGCCGCGGCCCAGTCCCTCGTAGGGTACCGAGGTCAGGCCCGGCCAGACGATGCAGATGCGATCGCCGAGCCCCGCGGAGTTCTTCACCATCTGCTTTTGCAGTCCCTGGCCGAAGGCCAGCAGCAGCGTGACCGCGACCGTGCCCCAGACGATCCCGAAGATCGTCAGGAAGGTGCGCAGGCGCTGGCCGCGCACGTCGCGCAGCATCTGCCGCAGGGTGTCTTTGAGGCTCTGCATGCTCCGGCGACTCGCGTCTCGCCCCTAACTGATCTTCTTGGGCGGACGCTCGACGACCTTCGCGCCCTTCTGGAGGCCGCCCACGACTTCGACCGTCAGCCCATCGGAGATCCCGACCTGGATCGGCGTCTTCTTGGGCTCGGCCTTTGGGTCGGCGCCGGGCAGCTCCACGAACGCCTTCTTGCCGCCGTCCTCGAAGATCACGACGCGCTCGGGAAGGGTGAGAACGTCCTTCTTCTCGCGAATGACGACGTCGGCGTTGGCGGAGTAGCCGGCCCGCAGCGACACCTTCTGTCCGGGCTCGAGCTCGATCTCGACGTCGAAGAGCGTCGCGCCATCCTTCTGCTGGGCCTGCGGTGCGATGCGCGCGACCTTGCCCGTGACGACGTCCGTCGGCAGGGCGCCGACCTTGATGCGCGCGGTCAGCCCGGCGCGCAGCTTGCCGACGTCGATCTCGTCGACGGTGCCCTTGAAGATCAGATCGCTCATGTCGGCGATCGTCGCCATCTCGGTTCCGGGCTGGAACGAGGTCAGCGGCACGACAGGCTCGCCGGGGTTCACCGCGCGGGAGAGCACGGTGCCGGCCGCGGGCGCGCGGATGATCGACTCCATCTTCACGGTCCCCGTGTCGACGCGGCCCCGGCGGGTCAGCTCGCGGTCCTGCTGGGCCTTCGCCAGCGCAACCTTCGCGAGCTCGAAGGACTCGCGCTTGGCGTCGAGATCGGACTTGGGAACGAAGCCGCTCTTCATCAGCTCCTGCGAGCGCTCGTACTCCGATTTGGCCCGGTCGAAGGTCGCCTGGGCCGAGTCGAGCGATCGGTCGACGGTCGTCAGCTCCTGGGGCGTCGGGTCGGGGGCGATCTCGAAGAGGGGATCGCCTGCCTTCACCTTGTCACCCACCTCGACCATGCTCCGGCGCACGAGGCCGGAGATCTTCGACTTGACGGCGAACTTCTGGCGGGGCTGGATCTGGCCGACCGCGATCGCCTTCTCGGTGATCGAGCCGGTCTCGACGGTCACCAGCTTGATGCCGTTCTTGTCGTCCTTCGAGGAGCGGGCCCAGGCATAGAGGGCGCCCGCGAGCAAGACGAGCACGACCAGAACAATCAGTGTTTTGAATAGCTTACGCATCGAAACCCCCGGTCCGCGCTGGCGCCCACGGACGTTTTCGTACTTATTCGACGTGTACTACGCCTCTGCCGTTATGAAGTTCTTCGAACGCGGCCGTTTAGCCTGGCCTCGAGGGCTCGCCAGCTAGACTCCCGAACGTGCCGGCCGCCGACTATCGCTTCGTGACGCACTGGCGCGTGCCCGCCACGCCCGGCGAAGTCTCCGCAATTCTCGAGGATATCCCCGGCCTGACCCGCTGGTGGCCCTCCGTCTACCTCGAGGCGGAGACGGTCGAACCGGGAGGGGAGGACGGCGTGGGGCGCGTGGTTCGGCTCCACACGAAGGGCCTGCTGCCGTACACCCTGCGCTGGACGCTCTCGGTGAAGGAGTCCCGCCGCCCCTACGGCTTCACGATCGGCGCCGAGGGGGACCTCTCCGGGCAGGGGATCTGGACCCTGCGTCCCGACGGCCTCTGGACGGCGGTGGCCTTCGACTGGACGGTGCGGGCGGACAAGCCGCTCCTGCGCTGGCTCTCGCCGGTGCTTCGGCCCCTCTTCGCCGCGAACCACCGCTGGGCGATGGCACGCGGCGAGGAGAGCCTGCGGCTGGAGCTGGCGCGCCGGCGCGCCGCGAGCGCCGCCGAGCGCGCGAGCGTCGCGGCGCCGCCTCGACCGACGACGGACTCTCCCTGGCCGCTGATCGCCGGCGGCGTGCTCGCCGGGCTCGCTGCCCTGGCGTTGTGGCGCGCGCTCTTCGGACGCCGCGGACGCGCGCGATGCCGCCGGCGATGAGCGCGCAGCTGCAGATCCTGGCCGAGGTCGCGCTCGCGATGGTGCTGGGCGCCGCACTGGGCCTGGAGCGCGAGCTCGCAGGCAAGCCGGCGGGACTGCGCACCCACATGCTCATCGCCGGCGCCGCGGCCCTGCTGGTCGGGTTGACCGACGTCCTCGTGGCCCGGTTCGCCACGACGGAGGGGAGCCGTGTGGATCCGATTCGCGTCATCGAGGCAACAGTGGCCGCCGTGGGCTTCCTCGGGGCGGGCACGATCCTGCGGCGGCCCGCGGCGGAACGCGTCGAAGGCCTCACGACGGCGGCCTCGCTGCTGCTGGCGGCGGCCCTGGGGATCTGCGTTGCGCTGCGGCAGTTCCTGCTCGCGGGCGGCGTCGTGATCCTCACGCTCGCGACCCTGCGGATCCTCGGATCCGTCGAAGACTGGTTCAGCCGTCGCGGCAAGAGATGAGCGTCCGAGCCGGAGTCGCGGAGTCCGTCCCCGACGCGCCCGGGCTCCGGCGCGGCATCGGGCTGCTCGACGCGACCATGCTGGTCGTGGGCTCGATGATCGGCTCGGGGATCTTCATCGTGTCCGCCGAGAGCGCCCGGCGCCTCGGCTCCCCGGCCTGGCTGCTGCTGGTCTGGATCATCGCGGGCCTCTCGACGATGGCGGCGGCGATCTGCTGCGCCGAGCTCGCGGCGATGCTTCCGAAGGCGGGAGGGCAGTACGTCTTCTTCCGCGAGGCCTACGGTCCGCTCGCCGGGTTCCTCTTCGGCTGGACGATGTTCCTCGTGATCCAGACCGGAACGATCGCGGCGGTGGCCGTGGCGTTCGCGAAGTTCCTCGGCGTGCTGGTGCCGCAGATCTCGGAATCGCGCGTGCTGTTCTCCGCCGGCCCCCTGTCGGTCTCGAGCTCCCAGGCGGTGGCGCTGCTGGTCGTGGCGATTCTCACCGCGACCAACGCCACCGGTTTGAAGGCCGGCACGAGGGTCCAGAACCTCTTCACGTTCGCGAAGTACGCCGCGCTCGCGGCGCTCACGCTGCTCGGTCTCGCGCTGGGGCGTGGCGGTGCGCTGACCGAGCCGGGGTTCTTCGGGCCCGTGCAATATGAGGGCATCCCATTGGCCGGCGGGGCGCTCGCGATCGCGGTGGCCACGGCGATGGTCGGCCCGCTCTTCTCGCAGTCGGCCTGGAACAACGTGACCTTCGCCGGCGAGGAGATCCGCGACCCGGGACGCACGCTTCCGCGCGCCCTGATGGTGGGCTGCCTGCTGGTGACCGTCACCTACGTGCTGGCGAACCTCGCCTACCTGAAGACGCTGTTCCTGCCGGCGATCGCGAACGCGCCGCAGGATCGGGTAGCGACCGCCGCCGCGACGGCCCTGTTGGGCAACGGAGCGGCGGCGGCAATGGCGGCCGCCATCATGGTGTCGACGTTCGGCTGCGTGAACGGCCTGATTCTCTCGGGGGCGCGGGTGTCCTTCGCTATGGCGCGGGACGGGCTGTTCTTCTCGCGGCTGTCGCGCGTCAACCGCGCAAACGTCCCGGGAGAGGCGCTGTGGGCGCAGGCGGCCTGGACCGGGGTCCTGGTGCTGTCGGGCAACTACACGGCGCTCTTGAAGTACGTGGTGTCGATCGACATCGCCTACTACGTCCTGCTCGTCCTTGCCGTCATCGTGCTGCGCCGCCGGCTTCCCGACCTCCCGCGCCCCTTCCGGGCCCCGTGGAGCCCGGCGCTGCCCCTGCTCTACGCGGTGGGAGGCGTCGTGCTGATCGTGCTGCTGCTCTGGGGCAACCCGAAGACGACCTGGCCGGGCTACGCGCTCGCCGCGGCGGGCATCCCGGTCTACTGGCTGTGGCGGCGCCGAGCGCGGATCTCGTAGTCGGCGATCTCTCGGACGGCGCCGCGCGCGTCGTCTTTCCGGGAGAGCCCGAGGCCGGGGCCAACCGCCGGGCCGCGGCGCTCGCGCGGGCGCTCGCGGCGGCGGCGCCCGCGGGGTTCGAGGACGCGGTCGTGGGAGCCGCGAGCCTCCTGCTGCTCTTCGATCCCGCGACGACCTCCGCGACGCGGCTGCTCGAGCAGGCGCGCGAGACCGAGACGCGCGGCGAGGCGGGGGAGGAGCGCTCGCTGCGCGTGCCGGTCGTCTACGGCGGTCCGCATGCCGGGGCGCTGGAAGCGCTGGCGCGCGAGCTCTCCCTCTCCGCCGAGGAGCTCGTCCGAATGCATGCCGCCGCCGAATACCGGGTCGCGTTCCTCGGCTTCGCGCCCGGCTTCGCGTACATGACGGGGCTTCCCGAACGGCTGGCGGCCCCGCGGCTGGAGACGCCGGCGCTGCGGATGCCGGCGGGCAGCGTGGCGATCGCCGGGCCCTACACGAGCATCTATCCGGGTGGCACCCCCGGCGGCTGGCGCGCGATCGGGATCGCGCCGGTGCGGGTCTTCGACCCGGCGCACGAGCCGCCGTCGCTCTTTTCGCCGGGGGACCGCGTGCGCTTCGAGGCGGCCGCGGCCGACGCGCCGATGCCGCCGGCCCCGGCGGCGCCCCCGCCGCGCGGCGCGCCGGTCTTGCGGGTCGTCTCGCCCGGCGCCTTCGCGCTGGTGACGGGCCCCCCGCGCCGGGGCGTCTCGGGATGGGGCCTCGCGCCCGGCGGCCCGATGGATCCGCTCGCCGCGGCGCTGGCCAATCGCGGCGCGGGCAACCCGGAGTCCGCCGCGGTGCTGGAGTCCAACCTCACGCCGCCGCGCCTCGAGGTCCTCCGTCCGATTCGACTCTGCTGGTGGGGATCGGGCGAGGCACGCGACGGCGACACGCGCATCGCGCCCGGCGCGGCCTTCGACGCGGCCGTGGGAGACGTGCTGGCGTTCCCATCCGACGGCGACCCGCGGATGTACCTCGCCGTCGCCGGCGGCCTGGAGGCGCCGTTGTCTCCGTCGAGGCTGGCGGCGGGCGAGCTCGTCTGTGCCGCGCCCGAGCCGCCCGCGCCCGAGCCGCCGGCGCGCCGCCGCGAAGCGCCGCCGCCGGGCGATGCGATCGAAGTGCGGGTCGTGCCCGGTCTCGAGCACGAGATCTTCGACGCCGCAACTCGCGAGGCCCTTCGCGCGACGGAGTGGCGGGTCTCCGCGCACAGCGACCGCCGCGGCCTGCGGCTCGAGGGCCCGCCGATTCCGCTCGCCGGGCGCCCGGAGGTCCCCTCCGAGGGGGCGCCGCTGGGCGCGATTCAGGTCCCCCCGGACGGCGTGCCGATCGTCTTCGGCCCCGACCGTCCGTTGACCGCGGGCTACGCGCGAATCGCCAACGTCATCTCCGCCGACTGGCGCCTGCTCGCGCAGGCCCGCCCGGGGCACACCCGGGTGCGGTTTCGGGAGGTGACCCTGGAGGAAGCGGTGGCCGCTCGCGCCGGGAGCGTCGGGTAGACTTTCCCGCCGTGAGCATCGATCTCAACGCCGACGTGGGCGAGGGGATGAACGATGCCGATCTGCTGCCCTGGGTGACTTCGGCAAACGTGGCCTGCGGCTACCACGCCGGCGACCCGGGCACTATGGATCGGACCGTTTCGCTGGCCCTCGGGCGCGGCGTGCGCGTCGGAGCGCACCCGGGATACCCCGACCGCGAGAGCTTCGGCCGCGCGCGCTTCGAGATGGCGCCGGAAGAGATCGAGAGCATGGTCCTCTACCAGGTCGCCGCGCTCGACGGCATCGTCCGCTCGCGCGGAGGCACGCTCACCCACGTCAAGCCGCACGGCGCCCTGTACCACCGTGCCGCGGAATCGGGCGACGTGGCCCGCGCGATCGCGCGCGGCGTCCAGCGCTGCCGCGCCGGCCTGATCCTGGTGGGCCCGGCCGGCTCGCGCGTCTTGGACATCGGACGCGAGATCGGCCTGCCGGTCGCCGGCGAGGCCTTCGCCGACCGCCGCTACGGCCCCGACGGCACGCTGGTGTCTCGCGAGCAGAAAAACGCGCTCTTGACCGATCCCCTCGAAGCCGCCGACCAGGCGGTCTCGATCGCCCGCGACGGCCGCGTCACGGCCTCTGACGGATCCCGCGTCTCCCTGCGTGCGGACACGATCTGCCTTCACGGCGACACGCCGGGAGCCCCGGCCATCGCGAAGCGGGTGCACGAGCGCCTCCGCGAGGAGGGCATCCGCGTCGCGCCGCTGGAGGCCGCGCGCGCCGAGGGCCGCGCGATTCCGACGATCCCTCCCGGATGAGCGACGAGTACGAAGGCGACGACGCCGCGCCGATCGAGGAGGCGTCGCTGCGCGAGCGCCTGGGCGTCTTCGGCCGCAGCGCTTCCGCGCTGCTGTCCACGCGCTGGGAGCTGTTCACGACCGAGCTCTCCGCGAAGATGCCGCCGCTCGCGCGCGGGCTGCTCTTCTGGACGCTGGCCGCGGCGTTTCTCTTCGCCTCGATCCTGATGCTGACCGCGCTCGCCGCGGTCCTGCTCGCCGAGCTCCTGGGGAGCATCACGCTGGGCCTTCTGATCGTGCTGGTCGTCTACCTCGCGCTGGCCGCCGGCGCGATCGTGCTCGGGCTTCGGGCGCTCTCCGGGGTGAAGCCGCTCTCCTACCCGATCACGTCCGCCGAGATCCGCAAGGACCTCGATGAGGCGTTTCCCCCGGAGGGCCCCGACGCGGTGGAGCCGTGGCAGCCCGCGAGGCCGTCGGCGGAGCCCGACGGCGAGTTGGAGGATCGCTTCCGGATGGGCTCGGAATGAACGAGCGCGAGGAGCGGATCGCCCTGCTGATCGAACGCGGGGCCCTCGAGCGCGCGGCGCTCGCGAGCGCGGCGGACGATCTGCGCGAGGAGCTCGACGCCGCACGGGCCCGGTGGAAGCGCGTCAGCGTGCTGGCCACCGGCGCCGCGTTCGCGGGGACGCTCGCCTACCGTCTCGCGAGCTTCCGCAAGACCTCCAAGAAGCTGGGCTCGATCGCCGACGCCGTCGCCGGCGGGCTCGTGCTGGTCAAGCTCGTCTCGCGCCTGCGCAGGCTCTGGTAGTCGCGCCCGGTCTCCGCGACTGTCTCGTCGCGAGCGCAGCCTGACTCCAGACGCGGACACGGCGACGATCCTCGGCGGCGCGTAAGTCCCGCATTCTCAATGGCCTCCGCGTGGCACGGCCGTTGCCACTTCTTGCTGCGGAGGTGAGCGATGACGAAGAAGAAATCGCTTCGCACACTGGGTGCCCTCGCGCTGGGCGCCGTGCTCCTGGCAACTCCGCAGGACGCGGGCGCGCAGACGTCGTTTCAGGGGACCTTCGTCGGACCGCACGGAGCCTTCTCGATCGGGTTCGGTCATCCACGCTACGCGGTGGGCTCCTACGCGCCTTACGGGTACACGGTCGTCGAGAGACCGCGCTACGGCTACGGTTTCTGGAGTCCGGTGTTCGTTTGTAGCGCCCACCACGTCCGCCACGCGCACTGGGTGCCGGTGAAGCGCTATCGCTCGCGGTGGGTCGTCGTCGATCGTCCGGTCTATTACGGCGCGCCGTACGCCCATCCGCTCGAGCGCGCCTGGGGCTACGACCGCTACGGCCATGGCGGGCAAGGCAAGGGCCACAAGAAGCACCGCCACTGAGCGGGCTCAGATCTGCTTCGGCAGGACCTGGATCGCGCGCGCGGCGATCGCCGCGTAGCCTTCCCGGTTGGGGTGGAAACGGTCCGCCGCGAGGCGGTCCGTCCGCCCCTGGAAGAGATCGAAGGTCGGCACGATCCGCACGTTCTCGAAGGAGAGCGCGGTCTGCGCGGCCATCGCGTTCCACTGTTGGATCACCGAGGAGCCCAGACGCCCTTCGGGGCCGGTCATCTGAAAGGGATCGTAGAGGCCGAGCAGGAGGATCGGGGCCGAAGGATTCGCCGCCCGCAGCGTCGTCAGGATCGCGCGGAGGTTCGCGTCGAACGCGAGGCGGCTCTTCTCCACGCCGGCGGCCGCGCTCGCTGCCGAGCCGATCGTGCGCGGCAGAGAGTGCGACAGATCGTTCCCGCCGACCGACAGCAGGATCACGTGGGCGCGCGCCGCGAGCGCGCGGACGTTGGGGCCCTCCACGAGGCGCCGCACGTCATCGGACTCCCATCCGTTGACGGCCAGATTCGAGCCGTCGGCCGGCACGCGGCGTCGGATCTCTTCGAGGACATCCAGGGTCCAGCCGCGGCCGCTGGGGTCTCCGGTGCCGCGCGCCAGCGAGTCGCCGAGGATCAGCACCTGCCGCCGGCCGGGCGCCGCCGGCGGCGCCGCCGCGTCCTTCGGAGGCGGGGGAGCGACGCCCAGCGGCTTGCCCGCGGCTCCGCGCAGCGCCAGGACGAACGTCGCCGAGAGCGCGAGAACGCCGAGCAGGCCCAACGAGGCGGGAACGGTCCAGAGCCAGAAGCGGGAGGCGCGCATCGCGGGCGATGATACGAGAGTGGCGCGCGGCGCGGAGTAGGATGCCGCCCTCTTGAGCCTTTCGGAATCCTCCGCAACCGGCGCGATCCTGGCCGCCGAGAGCCTGTCGAAGAGCTTCGGGCGCCGCCAGGCCGTGGCGGACGTGTCCTTCGAGGTCCTTCCCGGCGAAGTCTTCGGCTTTCTCGGCCCCAACGGCGCCGGCAAGACGACCACGATCCGCATGCTGGTGGGGCTCGCGCGTCCGGACTCCGGGAGGGTCCGCATCGCCGGTCTCGACCTCCACAAGGACTTCGCCCGAGCGATGCGCCACGTCGGATGCATCGTGGAATCGCCGGACCTCTACCGCTACCTGACCGGCCGCGAGAACTTGCGTCACTTCGCGCGCATGCTCGGCGACGGGGCGGCCGGCCGCATCGAGGAGCTCGCGAGGCTGGTGGCGCTCGAGGAGCGCCTCGAAGAGCCGGTCTCGACCTACTCACTGGGGATGCGGCAGCGGCTGGGCATCGCCCAGGCCCTCCTGGGGAGCCCCGACGTCCTGATTCTCGACGAGCCCGCCAACGGTCTCGACCCCGCCGGGATCCGCGAGATCCGCCACCTCATCCGCCGGCTGGCGTCGGAGCGCGGGATCGCGGTGTTTCTCTCCAGCCATCTGCTGTCGGAGGTCGAGCAGACCTGCGACCGGGTCGCGATCATTCACCGCGGCCGCACCCTGGCGAGCGGGCCCGTGCGCGAGCTGCTCGCCGCCGCGGAGGCGCCGCTGCGCGTCACGGCGCGCCCGGGCGCGCGGGCCGCCGAAATCCTGGCGGCGTTCGCGCGCCAGCCACCGCGACTCGACGGAGAGGACGTGGTGTCGGCCGAAGTGCCGCGGGAGCGCGTGCCGGAGGCGGTGCGCGCCCTCTCGAACGGAGGCGTCGAGATCTTCTCTCTCGAGCGCCGCGCCGCGTCGCTGGAGGAAGTGTTCCTCGAGGTCACGGGAGGCGAGACGGTATGAACGCCGGGCTTCCGCTGGTCGAGAACGAGATCCTGAAGCTGTTTCGCCGCCGCCGCTTCCGGCTCGTGCTGCTGATTCTCGCGGCGCTCAACGGCCTGATCGTCTTCGCGCAGGTGCAGGTTCAGGCGCGGCAGAAGGGTCCGCGCAAGGAGTGGCGCGTCGAGGTTCAGGAGCGCATCGCGCGCACGGAGAACTGGCTGCGGTCGGGACGCGTCACGGACACCTGGCGGCGCTGGGGGCGATTCGAGATCGGACGGTTGCAATACCACCTCGACCACGACATCAACCCGGAGAAGGTGTCGGGCCCGCTCTACACCCGCGGCTTCGCGAACGCCGGGAGCCTGCTGCTGCTGCCGCTGCTCGCGATCGTGCTCGCCTCCGACATCGTCTCGTCGGAATTCTCCGAGGGCACGATCAAGCTGCTGCTGACGCGACCCGTCACGCGCTCGCGCGTGCTCGCGGCGAAGGCCGCGGCGCTGATTCTCGCGATCACGCTGACCGTTCTCGCCGGAGGCCTGCTCGCCTACCTGTTCAGCGGCCTGGCCTATGGATTCTCGGGATGGGGGGCGCCCGTGCTCTCGGGCTTCCGCCTTGCGGGGGAGGCGGTCGATCTCTCCGCCATCCGCGCGCTCCCGCTGTGGCAGGACACCGCGCTGGTCTTCGGACTCGCCTGGTTCTCGGCGCTCTGCGTCGGCGCCATCGCGTTCTTCACGTCGGTGGTCCTGCGCTCGACCGCCGCCGCCATGGGCTCGATGGTCGCCGCGCTCATCGCGGGAACGATCCTGCCCCGCCTCGCGCCGGAGTGGGAGTCACAGAAGTACCTCTTCGTGACCCACCTGCCGCTGCCCGACATCTACAGCGGCTCGCCGCCGCCCATCGAGGGCATCACGCTGATCTTCTCCGTCGTCGTGCTCGCGGCGTGGGCGGCGGCCGCGCTCCTCGCCGCGTTCGGGATCTTCCGCCGGCGCGACGTGCTCGCGTAGGGCCGGCGTCGGGGCCCCCGCGGCGGTGTCCCGCGGCGACCGCCGGCGACGAGAGGGTGTTGTAGAGTCGCAAGAGGGATCCGGCGGCGCGGTGGCGAGCTCGTGGGCGCCCGGGTTCCAGGAGGTGCGACTTGCGGTTGACGCCGACCGAGGCTCATTACGTCCTGACCCGGCTGCTCGCGGAGCGCCGGATCCGCGCGCGTCACGTCGCCGACACCTTGAAGGCGCGTGCCCGCGAAATCGAGGCGCTGCGCGAGCGGCTCGCGTCGCTGGAGTCGATGGGCGAGACGCGGCCCCGGCGCGGCCGGCCGCCCGGACGCTCCTCGAAGCGCGGTGCCCCACGGCGTCGCAAGCTCTCCTCGAAAGTTCGCGCGCTGCGCCGGCTGCAGGGCCGCTACATGGGCCTCGTGCGCCGGCTCAACCCGGCACAGAAGGCGAAGGTCAAGGCCGTCCGCGAAAAGAAGGGGCTGCCGGCCGCGATCCGGCACGCCGCGTCGCTTTCGGGGCGCTCCGCCTGAGCATGGCTCTTGCAGTCCGGTCCTGACGATGGCTGAGAAGCGCAACACGCCTCCTCCCGACGTCGACAAGCCGCGGACGGCGTCGCGCCGCCTGCGGGCGGATCAGTACGAGCTGAAGATCCGCTGGGATCGCGCCCGGCAGGTCGTCGACGTGTCCTCGTCGAGCGTGACCTTCGACTTCGACACGCCGCTGAAGGTCGGCAGCCGCTTTCCGGTCTCGCTGACCGCGCCGGGTGTCGCGATCTCGACGACGATCGAGGTCTCGCACTGCCGGCTGACCGTCGATCCCGAGACCGGACGCTACTTCCGCGTCACCGGCAGGTTCTACCCCTACGTGGAGTGACCCTCACTCCTTGACGAAGCGATAACCGACGTTCCACGCCGTCACGCGCACCTCGCGGTCGTGGCGCATCCCCTTCGGCTCCAGCAGCTTTCGGATGTCGGCGAGCTCGAGACGGTGCGCCGCGGGTGTGCGCGGACCCATGACCTTCCGCATCGCGGTGACGACCCAGAGCACGCCGCCCGGCTCCAGCTTTCGGGCCGCGAGCTCGAGCACTGCCTGAGACCCGACGCGGTTCTCCCGCCACACGAGAATCGCGTCGAAGGTCGCCTTCACCGAGCGCATCGCATCGCCCGCGACCTCGACGCTCTCTCCCTCCGGGCGGCTCTCGGAGAGCAGGCGCGTCAGCGCGGGCGCGGCGTCGACCAGCAGCAGCCGGCCGGCGCCGGCGAGCTCGAGCCGGGCGGAAAGCTCGGCCGGGTTCTTGAGGGGGGCCTCGGGAGCGCTCACCGCTTCCGCAAGGCCATCCAGCCGAAGTACCCGAAGAACGCGAGCGCCGCGAGGCCGACGATCCATGAGGTCCCGGAGGCGAAGCGGGAGAGGATCTTGTACATCAGATAGAAGAGCAGCGCGAAGACGGGGATCGTCAGCAGCCCCATCGCGAAGAGGATCGAGCGAGATTTCGAAGGCTTCTCGGAGGGCAGGACCTTCATCAGCTCGAGCTGTTTCGCCGCCTCGGGAGGCAGCTCGCGCGGCTCGCCGCGCCGGACCCCTTCGGGCTCCGGATACTTTTCGCGAAAGTCCGGCGGGAGCGCGGTGCCGCAGTAGACGCAGTGGTCCAGCTTCCAGGCGGCGACCGGGCGGCGGCACTTCGTGCAGCGGGGAACCTCGGCGCTCATCGCCGGCATTGTCTCATCCGGGAACCTGATAGCGTTTGGGCAACGGCGCCGGGCGCGCAGGAGGATCGGTGAGACGCCGGACCATCGGCTGGGGCGGTTGCGGAACCGAGCTCGTGACGCCTTTCGACGAGAAGGGGCGCCTCGACTTCGCCGCGCTGGAGCGGCTGGTGTCCTGGCAGATCGAGAGCGGCGCGGACTTCCTCGTGCCGGCCGCCACCACCGGCGAATCGGCGACGCTCTCCGGCGAGGAGCGGCGCGCCGTGGTCGCGGCCGTGGTTCTCGCGGCGGCGGGACGGGTGCCGGTGCTGGCGGGTGCGGGGGGCAACCACACCGCGAAGGCCGTGTTCTGGGCCCGCGACGCCGAGGCCGCGGGCGCGAGCGCCCTGCTGTCGGTCACGCCGATGTACAACCGGCCGACGATCGAGGGCCTCTCGCGGCACTACGCCGCGATCGCGGAGGCCACGAGGCTGCCGATCGTGATCTCGAACGTGCCCGGTCGCACGGGGACCGACCTCGACGAGGACGATGTCGCCCGCCTCGCGGAGATCCCCGGCATCGCGGGCATGAAGGAGGGCTCGGGCAACCTGGCCCGCCTCGCGCGGCTGATGGCGCGCCTTCCCGATTCCTTCGCGGTCTTCTCGGCCGACGAGCTGACCGCGCTCCCCGTCATCGCGCTGGGCGGCCGCGGCGTGATCTCTCCCGCCGCCAACGTCGCTCCCCGCGAGGTCGTGGAGATGGTGCGCGCGGCGCTCGCGGGCGACGGGGCGAAGGCCCGGGCCCGGCTGCGCGAGATCCTTCCGGTGATCGAGATGACGGGCTGGGAGACGAACCCCGGCCCCGTCAAGTGCGCGTTGTCGCTGATGCGCCGCTGCGGCGAGACGCTTCGCCTGCCGCTCGCGCCCGTCACCGCGGAGACGCGGCGGCGAATCGAGAAGCTGCTCGCCGAGCGCAAGGAGCTCCCGCGGCGCAAGTCCGCGGCGACGCGCTAGCGCGCCGGGCTCAGACCACGCGCCCGGCGATGCGCCGGAAGTAGTCGGCGAACGCCGCCATCCCCCCGGAAGCCTGCCCCCAGTCGAAGTTTTCGTTGGGCGCGTGGTATCCGTGCTCGGGGAGCGAGAGCCCGAGGAAGAAGACCGGGGTCTTCAGGACCTTCTCCATCGAAAGCACGGCGCCGATCGATCCGCCCTCGCGCACGAAGACGGGCTCCTTGCCGAAGGCGAACTTCATCGCGCCCTTGATCGCGTCGGCATAGGGTCCCGTGGTCTTGCCCTGATAGGCGGGCAGCGCGTGCTCGGCCGAGACCTTCACGTCCGGGTTCTTCTTCCTCACGAAGTTCGTGACGAGCCGCACGATCTTCTTCGGGTCCATGCGGGGCACGAGCCGGCAGGAGACGATCGCCGTGGCTTTGGGCGGGATGATCGTCTTGACTCCGGGACCGTGGTATCCGCCCGCGATCCCGTGCACCTCGAAGGTGGGCAGAAGCCAGATCCGCTTCATGACGTCGACCGCGTCGTTGGTGCGGAGCGACTTGAAGAGGTGGTCCTTCTTGAACTCCTTGACCGAGAAGCCGCTCTTGCGCAGGTCCGCGAGCTCCTTCTTCGTCGGCGCGACGACGTCGGAGTAGAAGCCCGGGATCTTGACCTTGCCGGTCTTCGCGTCGACGCACTCCGAGATCAGCTGCGCCATCTCCGCGATCGGGTTGCGCGCGGCGCCGCCTGCCGTGCCCGAGTGCTGGTCGGTCTCACCGGTCTCGAGGTGGAACCGCAACCCCTGCAGGCCGCGCAGGCCCGCCGGCTGGGCGGGGCGCTTGCGGGAGACCCACACCGTGTCCGACACGACGACGGAGTTCGTCTTCAGCTCGGCGGCCTTTTCCTTGATCGTCGACTCGAAGTGGGGGCTCCCGATCTCCTCCTCGAACTCCCAGAGAAAGCGGATGTTGACGGGCGCCTCCTGCTCCCAGGCGTAGCGGGCGCCGAAGAGCGCGGTGACGGCGGGACCCTTGTCATCCGTGGTGCCGCGGCCGAAGTAGCGCTCCCCGTCGCGCACGAAGCGAAACGGCTCCGTGCGCCAGTCCGGGCCGTCGGCGGGCTGGACGTCGATGTGGTTGTAGACGGTCACGGTCGGAAAGCTCGGATCGCGGTCGAGGCGTCCGTACACGATCGGGTGTCCCGCCGTGTTCCAGAGCTCGGCCTTGGCGCCGACGGACTCGAGCAGCGCCACGGTGTACTCGGCCGCGCGCCGGACGTCGGCCTTCCGCTCGGGATCGACGGAGACCGAGGGGATCTCCACGATGTCTCCGAGCGTCTTCTCGAACTCCCCGCGCTGGCGGTCGGCGTATTTCTGAAGAGATTCCCGGCTGAAGCCGTCGGTCATTGGGTCCTCCGCGAGGCCCGCGATTCTATACGGCTCGCCGCGTAGAATCCGTGCTCCGTCGGCGGGCGACGGGGTCTTTGTCCGGAGGATTCTTGCGCGTGACTCGGCGAGCCGTCCTCGCGGTCCTGCTGCTCGTGGCGGCGGGGGCGGCGGCCATCGCCTTTCGTCACACCGGGGTCCGGCGCGTCATCGACGGGCAGCTCCTGCGCTCCGGACAGCCCGGCGCGGAAGGCCTCGAGCGGGCGGTGAAGGAGCACCGCATCCGCTCGCTGGTGAACCTCCGCGGAGAGGATCTCCGGCAGGCCTGGTATCGGGAGGAGCAGGCGACCGCCCGCCGACTCGGCCTGGCGCACTGGGACGTGCGGCTTCGCATGGACGAGCCGCCCGCACAGTCGGAAATGCGAACGCTCCTGAAGGCGCTCGACACCGCTCCCCGGCCGCTGTTGCTGCATTGCCGGGCAGGAGCGGATCGCGCCGGCTTCGCGGCCGCGGCCGCTCGCGCGGCGGCGGGAGACGCGCTCGAGGACGCGTTGTCGGAGCTGTCGCCCCTCGCCGGACATGTCTGCTGGCCGCCCTCCTGCCCGCTTCACGGATTCTTCGGCGAATACCGCCGGTGGCTCTCCGAAGAGCGGCGACCGCACTCCGCGGAAGCGTTCCACAAATTCGTCGAGCAAGCGTACGCGCCGGAGCCCTACCGGGCGCAGATCACGGTGGAGCGCGCGCCCGAGGACGGCTCCGTGCTGGCGCCGGGAGAGACCATCGCGCTGCGCGCGCGGGTGCGCAACGCTTCGCGGCACGTCTGGCCGCTGTCGGCCGGCGCGCGCGGAGTGCGTCTGGGCGTGCGCGTGATGGGCCCCTTCGCGGAATACCCCGACCCCCAGGATGCCATCGAGCGCCTGCGCGTCCCCGGAATGCCCGAGGCTCGCGACGTGGCGCGCGCCGGACTCGAGGACGGGCGCGTCCCCGCGGGCGACACGCACGTCTTCGACGCCGAGTGGGAGATGCCCCAGGAGCCGGGGCGCTACGTCTTTCAAGTCGACATGGTCGACGAGCACGTCCACTGGTTCAGCGACATGGGAGGCCCCGGCGTGCTCCTTCGCCTCGAGGTCGCCGCGGCGCCCCCCGCCGCGCCGCCCCCGGAGCCCGCGTCCCGCTAGGCTAGTCCTATACTGCGCGGCATGTCGGTTCCCGCGGCCTCCGCGCCGCCGCGCCCGGGCCTCCGTGTGCGCTACTCCGTCGTCGTGCCCGTGCACAACGAGCAGGAGAACATCCCGCCGCTGGCGGCGCGGCTCCGGGAGGCGATGGGGAAGCTCAACGCTCCCTACGAGGTCGTGTTCGTCGACGACGGCTCGAGCGACGGGAGCGCCGCGGCGCTGCGGCGCGCGCTCTCCGAGTTCGAGAGCGCCCGGCTCGTGCGATTTCGGCGCAACTTCGGCCAGGCGGCGGCGCTGGCGGCGGGCTTCGACGAGGCGCGCGGCGACGTCGTGCTGAGCATGGACGCCGACCTGCAGAACGATCCCGAGGACATCCCCATCCTGCTCGAGAAGCTCGCCGAGGGCTACGACGTCGTCTGCGGCTGGCGCAAGGAGCGTCAGGAGGGCGCCTTGCGCCGGCGCGCGCCGTCGACCGCGGCCAACTGGCTCATCCGCCGGGTCACGGGCGTTCCGGTGCACGACACCGGGTGCACCCTGCGCGCCTGCCGGCGCGAGATCCTCGCCCAGCTGCCGCTGCACGGCGGCCTGCACCGCTTCATCCCCGCTCTGGCGGCGGATCTGGGCGCGCGCGTCACCGAGGTGCCCGTGCGCCACCATCCGCGCGCCGCCGGGGTCAGCAAGTACGGCTTCGGACGCCTGCTGCCCGTCGTGATCGACCTGATGTTCGTGAGCTTCGCGATGCGGTTCGCGCGCCGGCCCCTCTACTTCTTCACGGGACTCGGCCTCGCGGTCTCGCTCGCGGGGGCCGCAATGCTGTCCTACCTGACCGTTCTGAAGCTCGCGCTCGGGCAATCGATCGGGGACCGCCCCCTGCTGGTATTCGGCGTTCTGTTCGTCCTCGCGGGACTCCAGCTCGCGAGCTTCGGGATGCTCGCCGGCCTGCTCTACAAGTTCCACCTGGAGACGCGGGGAGGCTCGGCCTACTCCGTGCTCGAGGTCGTCGAGGGCGGCCGCGGTGCGGGCGGCTCTTAGGCTGCTCTTCGGGGCGGCCGTGCTCGTCGCGGTCGTCTGGATCGTGAAGCCGGAGCGCGTGCGGGAGGCGGCCCGCCCGGTCGGCGCCGGCGCGCTCGCCGCCGCGGCGTCGCTCTACCTCGCGGGCCAGCTCGCCTGCGCCGAGAAGTGGCGCCGCGTCTCCCGCGCGCTCGGGATCGCGGCCCCCGCCGGCCGCTTCGCCGCGCTCTATCTCTCCGGGATGTTCCTGAACCTGCTGCTGCCGACGAGCGTCGGCGGCGACGCGGCGCGCGCGTATCTCGTGGCGCCCAAAGATCCCGTGCGCGGCGCCGCCTCGGTCGTCCTGGAGCGGGGCACGGGCCTCTTCGTCCTGCTCGCGATGCTCGCGGTGTGCGCCGCGATCACGCCCCTGCCCGGCGCCGCCTGGGCGGCGGCCGGCGCGACTGCCGGCCTGCTCTTGCTCCTCGCTCTCCCGCGCCTGGCGGCGAGCGCCGCGACGTGGCGGCTCCCCGCGTGGCTGCCGCCGGCTGCTCTGCGGGACGCCGCGGCGGTCACTCGCCGGCCGCGCGTCATGGCGGCGGCCCTGTTGCTGTCGGGGCTCTTCTACGCGTGCCTCGTCGGCATGCACGTCCTGCTCGCGCGCCGCATCGGCATCGCGCTTCCGGTCTCGGCGCTCGCGGCCGTCACCGCGATGGGATCGCTCGCGGCGATGCTGCCGTTCTCGACCGGCGGCCTGGGCCTGCGGGAGGCGGCCTACGTCGCGGTCTTGTCGACCTGGGGAGTGGAGCGGGGCACGGCGCTCGCGCTGGGCCTGACCTCGCTCGCGGCCGTGCTCCTCGTCGCCCTGACCGGAGGAATCGTGCTGGCGGCGCAGCGGCGGGTGCTGCGGCCGGCCCCGCAAGCGGAAGCGCCGGAGCCGTGAGCGAGAAGACGCGCGCCGCCGCGGGCGCGCTGCTGATCGCGGCGGTCATCGCCTTGCCGGGACTCTCCGCGTTCTCGCTCTTCGACGTGGACGAGGCCGTCTTCTCCGAGGCGACGCGGGAGATGGTGGTCTCGGGCGACTACTGGACGCCCCGCTACAACGGCGCCGACCGCTTCGACAAGCCGATCCTCTTCTACTGGATCCAGGCGGGCTCGTTTCGTCTTCTGGGGGTGAACGAGCTCGCGGCGCGCCTGCCCAGCGCGCTCGCCGGGATCCTGCTGGCCGCGGCATGCTTCGCCTTCGCCCGGCGACTCTGGGGCGAGAGGGAGGCCCTGCGGGCGGCGGCGGCCTTCGCGTTGTGTCCCTTCTTCCTGGTCTACACCCACGCCGCGGTCACCGACATGCTGCTGTCGCTCTTCGTCGCGCTCTCGCTCTTCGGCTTCTCCGCCTGGGGAGACGCGCCGCCGGGATCGTCACAAGCGCGCCGCGGCCTATGGCTCTTCTACGGCGCCGCGGCGTTCGCCCTGTTGACGAAGGGGCTGATCGGCGTGCTGATCCCCGGTGGGACGGCGTTTCTCGCGCTGATGCTCTCGCGGGAGCGCCGCCGCCTGCTCGAAGTCCTCTCGCCGTCGGGGATCCTGCTGTTTCTCGCGATCGCGGTGCCGTGGCACGCCGTGATGCTCTCGCGGCACGGCGACGCGTTCGTGTCGGCCTACTTCGGCAAGCACCACTTCGCGCGATACACGAGCGTCATCTCGGGGCACACCGGCCCCGTCTGGTACTTCCTGCCGGTGCTCGCGGTGGGCTTCTTCCCCTGGATCGCGAGGGTGCCCGAGGGCGTTCGCCAGGCCCTCGCGACTCGAAGGCTGTCCGAGAGAACCCTCGTGATCTGGCCGGCGCTCGTCTTGCTCTTCTTTTCCTTCTCGGTCACGAAGCTTCCCAACTACGTCCTGCCCTGCGTGCCGGCGCTGGCGCTGCTGGCCGCACGGGCGCGGGCGGGCCGCCTCGCGGCCCTCGTCGTCGCCGGCGTCGCCGCGGCGCTCGGTGCCGGCGTGATCGCGGCGATGCCCGCCGCCGCGCGGGAGGGTCTCTCGCCCGGCCCCGGATGGATCGCCGCGGCCGCGGCATTGGGAATCCTCGCGCTCGCCGCCGGCATCGCCGCGCGCCGCGATCCGTTCTGGTCGCTCGCGCCTCCGGCCGCGGCGTTTCTCCTCGCCGTGCTCTTCGGCGTCCTGCCGGCCTTCAACCGGCGGGCCCAGGGGACCCTGCGCGACTACGCGCTCGAGGCGCGGGCGCTTCCCGCCGATGCCACGCTGTTCGTCTACCGGATCAACGCCCCGAGCGTGTCGTTCTACGCGCGGCGGATCGTTCGGGTCGTCTCGGAGGCGGCGCCGCTGTCGGAAGAGGTGGGCGCGCCGGCGCTCGCGATCGCGAGGAGCTCCGACGCGGCCGAGCTGGAGCGGGCGGGATTCCGCAAGCGCAAGGACGACGGCACGTACGTCCTGCTGGAGCGTCCCGCCCCGTAGGAGTCGGCGCTACTTCTTCTTCGCCGGCTTCTTCGATGCGGGCTTCTTGCCGGCCGGCTTCTTCTTCGCCGCGGCCTTTTTCGGTGCCGCTTTCTTCGCAGG
>DATBIJ010000284.1:0-6349 GCA_036557025.1 Thermoanaerobaculia bacterium
TCTGAAAGGCAAGGGAACGTCCGTCCGGAGAGAAGCTGACGGGCAGGGTCAACGTGCTCTCCTTCAGGATCAGCTTCTCCTCGCCCTGCCCGCTGGCCGCCTTCTCGTAGAGGCCGGGATTTTCCTCCCGATCCGACGCGAACACGATCGTCTTGCCGTCAGGTGCCCACAGGGGAGCAAACGCGTTCCCCGGCGCGAATGTGATGCGCGAGTTCACCCCGCGGGCGAGGTCACGGACCCAGATGTCGCTCTTGCCTCCTCGAAGGTCCGTGACGTCGAAGGACAGGCGGTCGCCGGCGGGAGAGAGGCTCGGTTGCGAGTATTCCGCCGGGTCGCCGAGCGACCCGATCTCCTTCCCGGAGCGATCGACCCAGAGGAGCCGGTTTCCGGACTCCCCCGTGCGGTAGGCGAGCACGCCGTCCTGCGACACGGAGAAGCGCGCCAGCCCGACCGCGTCGGTCCCGATCTGCTCCGCCAGGGGAACGGGCTCTCCGGTCGTCTTGATCGCCTTCGCGTCGAAGGGTTGGGCGACGAGGGTCCGGTCGCGCACGAAGAGCAGGTGGTTCGGAGGCGCGTAGGTCAGCATCGTCTGGGCCGGGGCGAACGGCTTCGTCTCGGTCGAATCGAGCGTGCCGACGCGGTAGGCGCTGTCGTCCACCTTCTGGTTGATCGACATGTAGAGGAAGTGACGCCCGTCGGGCAGGAACTCGGGCCAACCGATCTGCACTTCCTTGCGCGCGAGGTCCGGCTTGATCGCGGCAACGGCCGTGCCTCCCGCGGCGGAAACGCGGTGGATGGGGTCGCTGCCCGTGCCGTCGAAGAGGATCACGCCCTGGGGGCTCCAGGTGCCGTCGGCACCCGTCGGCGCGTCGCAGATCTTCGTGGGCGGCCCGCCCGCGACGTCGATCTTCATCAGCTTGCCGCCGGTAAAGAACCCCAGGAATCGGCTGTCCGGGGACCAGAACGGGCGCGTGGTCCCCTCGGTCCCCGCGAGCGGGTGCGCCGAGAGCGCGTTGAGCGGCCGGATCCAGATGCGGGTCTTGCCTTCCGAGTCGGTGGCATTGAAGGCGAGCGTGCGGCCGTCGGGCGAGATCCGCGGCGTGTCGATCGAGACGACGTCCGCGGGGACCGGCACCTCGAAGCGCACGAGGCGCTGCGGCTTCGGCGCGCGTCGGAGGAACCCGTAGCCCAGCGCGGCAGTCGCCAGAAGGAGCGCCGCCGCGACACCCCACGCGAGCTTCTCGCGGCTGCGGCGCCTCGCGGCGACGGGCGCCGGCAGTCCCGCGGCCGAGCCCCCTTCCGCGATCCACTGGAGCTGGAGCATGACGTCGTGCGCCGTGTGCCAGCGGTGCTCCGGTTCCTTGGCGAGACAGCCTTTGACAACCCGGTCGAGCGCCGGCGGGGTCATTGGCTGGATCGAAGAGACCGGCGCCGGCTCGGAGTTCATGATCGAGCCGATCAGCGACGCCTGGCTCTTTCCGGAGAACGCTTTCTGCCCGGTGAGCATCTCGTAGAGGACACATCCGAAGGCGAAGATGTCGCTGCGTGCGTCGGCATCGCGGCCCTCGAGCTGCTCGGGCGACATGTACTGGAAGGTCCCGAGGATCGTGCCGTGCGTCGTCAGGGGGTTGCTCTCCTGCAGCGCGGTCGGCAGGCTCGTCGTCTGGGAGATCGCCGCCGGCGGCGCCGCGAGCTTCGCCAGTCCGAAGTCGAGGAGCTTCACACCCGACTTCGTCAGCATGATGTTGCCGGGCTTCAGGTCGCGGTGGATGATGCCGCTCGCGTGAGCGGCGTCGAGGGCACTGGCGATGTCGATCGAGATCTTGACCGCTTGATCGACCGGCAGGGCGCCGCGGCCGAGGCGGTCCGCCAGCGTCTCGCCTTCGAGAAGCTCCATGACGAGGTAGTCCGTCCCGTCGTGATGGCCCACGTCGTAGAGCGTGCAGATGTGGGAATGCGAGAGCTGCGAGATCGTCTTCGCCTCGCGCTCGAGCCTCTGGCGCAGCTCCGCGGACGCGGACATGTGCGCCGGGAGGACCTTCATCGCGACCTCGCGGCCCAGCCGCGTGTCCTTCGCCCGGTAGACCTCTCCCATTCCGCCTGCACCCAGAGGGCTGACGATCTCGTACGGGCCCAGTCTCGATCCAGCAGTGAGGGTCATATGTCCTCGCGGCGCGACCAAGTTTCGCGAAGTAACCGAGCGGAACGACTCGCGCCGCGTGAGCCGGAGCGCAGCGACGTGACCAGGGCCGCGGTCGAGTCGGCAACCCGACGAGCCGCGGCCCGGTGCCCGACAGGCAGGTCGCGGAGCAAGCGAAGGCGAAGGTAGACCTCTCCCATTCCGCCGGCACCCAGAGGGCTGACGATCTCGTACGGGCCCAGTCGGGCGCCGGCTTGCAGTGTCACCGGGACTCCTTTCGTGCGCTCAGCGGGGGACGGCTCGCGTCGCGGGGCCGACACTCGCTCTGTTCGGGAATGGGCCGACACATTCTAAGGCGGGGCTCCGGGCCTCGGCGCGCGTCACGGAGCTTCCCGCTCCAGCATCCACACGTCCGAGTCGAGCCTCTCGCTTTCCACGAGAAGCGTCCTGCCGTCCGCGGTCATCCGCAGGAAGTCCGAGGGAACGCCCGGCCGCAGGATCCGCCAGGTTCCGGAGTCCGAGTCGACCATCGCGATTCCGTCGCGCAACCGGGCAATGAACCGTCGCCCGTCCGGCAGCCAGCCGGCGACCGATCCGAACGTCCGCCCCGCGACGGAGAGATCGAAGCGCCGGTACGTGTTGGCCTGAAGGTCCCAGACGCCCAGCGATTCCAGATCGCCGGACCGCAGGGCGTCGCGCTGGGCGCCGACGACCCTGTCTGCCGGGGACCAGGCGAGCGGCTCGAGCTGCTTCAGCCCCCCCGGCAGCAGGAGGCGCCGCGCCGACCGCACATCGGTGGTCCGGGTCGAGTCGATTCGAAAGAACGCCTTCCCGTTGTTGCTCTCCAGGATCAGCTCCCGACCATTCGGCGACCAGACGGCGAAGCTGGTCTCGCTCAAGTCCGTCAACCGGCGAAGGCCGGCCCCGTCCGGCCGAATGGCCCACAGGTCCCATTTTCCGCTGCGGGTGGAGTTGAAGCCGATCCACTCGCCGTCGGGCGACCAGAACGCGACGCGATCCTTGTATGTGTCGTTGGTGAGACGACGCAGCTCGGAGCCGTCGGTGCGCATGAGGATGAGGTCTTCGGGCGACCCGGTCGTGGCGCAAGAGAGCCAGCGCGCATCGGGGGACGGCGCGCACCAGTGCGCCGACTGCGGGCGCAGGGTCCCCACCGGCCGCAGGGTCTCCGGCGCGTCGGCCGCGACCTGGAAGAGCGCGATCTCGGCCGTCCGGTCGTAGGCCATGACGGTGAGGCGCCGGCCGTCGGAGGAAAAGCGCGCGGCCGCGAGGCTGCGCACGCCGGAGGTCACGCGCTGCGGCGAGCCTTCGGCGCGGCCGCTTCCCACGTCGATCCGAAGCCTCCAGAGATCCATGCCCCCGCCGCGGTCGCTCGAGAAGTAGAGCCATGCTCCGTCGGGCGACCACTCCGGCGACCAGTCGGTCGCCTGGTCGTTCGTCAGAGGCCGAGGGTCTCCACCGTGCGCCGCCACGATCCCCAGGTCCCGCTGGCCCCCGGGGTTGGACCAGTAGGCGATCCACTTCCCGTCCGGAGACCACGCGGGTTGGACCGCGTCGCCCGGGAGGAGTCGAGTGGTCTTTCCGGAGGCGACGTCCGCGGTCCAGAGCTCGGAGATTCCCTCGCGCGAGTACGGATCTTTCACGGCCTCCATCGTGTAGGCGATCCGCTTTCCGTCGGGAGACCAGGCGGGATCGTAGCCGCCGTTTGTCAGACGCCGAACGGACTCCCCGGTCAGACCCATGAGAAAGAGGCCGCCGCCGTCGCGCTCCGAGCGGAACACGATGGTCTCGCCGTCGGGCGAGATCGCCGCCTGCTGATCGTCGTCGGACGAGCTCGCGGTGAGATTGATGGCGCGGTCGCCGCCGACGCGCAGCAGGTAAATGTCCCGGTTGCCTCCTGCGGCGCTGGTGTAGACGAGCGAGCGGCCGTCGGGAGAGAGGTCCGGGTGGAGCTCGGGCCCGGGGAGCTCGGTGAGCCGCCGCATCGCGAAATGGGGAGCGGCCTCGCCTCGCGGGCGCAGACGGGCGGCGGCGAGGACTCCCAGCAGAGCCCCCAGCACGAGCCCCGCCGCGGCGAGCCCCCATCCGACGCGGCGGGCGCGCGCCGGCTCGGCCGCAGGCTCGGCGCGGGCCTCGTCGAGCTCCAGCCGCACGTCGCCGATGTCGCGCAGCCGGCGATCCCGGTCCCGCTCGAGACAGCGGCGAAGCACGGCTCGGACGTGGGGCGGCGTCGAGGGCGGCAGGCGCGCCCAGTCCGGGTCGGTCTTCAGGACGGCCGCGAGCGTGTCCGAGACGGTCTCCCCTTCGAAGGCCTTGCGCCCCGAGAGCATCTCGTAGAGCAGCGCCCCGAACGCCCAGACGTCCGCGCGGCGGTCCACGGACTTCCCGCGGGCCTGCTCCGGCGACATGTACGCGGCCGTTCCGATGACGACGCCCGCCTGCGTCGCGGCGGCCGTCATCGTCGGCGAGGAGGTGACGTCGGGCGAGGACCCGTCGCTCGACAGCGCCTTCGCCAGGCCGAAGTCCAGGACCTTGATCGTGCCCTCCGGCGTGATCTTCACGTTCGCGGGCTTGAGGTCCCGATGCACGATCCCCCGCTCGTGCGCCGCCTCGAGCGCAAGCGCGATCTGCCGCGCCACGTCCAGGGCATCGTCCAGGGGCAGCGGTCCCCGCGCGATCCGGTCCGCGAGCGTCTCGCCGGGCACGAGCTCCAGGACGAGGGCGCGGATTCCCTCTGATTCTTCGAGACCGTGAATGTGCGCGATGTTGGGATGGTTCAGCGCCGCGAGCGCCTCGGCCTCGCGCTGGAAGCGCGCCAGGCGGCCTGCGTCCTGCGCGAACGCCTCCGGCAGGATCTTGATCGCGACCTCGCGCTTGAGCCGCGTGTCCCGCGCCCTGTAGACCTCTCCCATCCCTCCGGCACCCAGGGGCGAGAGGATCTCGTAGGGCCCGAGACGAGTGCCGGCGGTGAGAGTCACGGGCGGAGACGACCCTCAGCGGTCGAGCCCGGCGAACCAGTTGACGACGATGGTCGTCGGGGTCATGGACTCGCGCCCGAGCGGAGCGATGAGAAGGAAGCGCTGGCCGTCGGAAGTGGCGACGTACTTGTTGCGTGAGGTGCCCGTGCGGAACTGCCCCGTGAAGAGCGCCTTCGGGATCCCGGCCTGGAACTCCCCCCCGCCGCCGATCGCGACGGCCATGATCTTCTGATCGAGGGCCCGGTAGAAGATCTCGCGCCCATCGGCCCGCCAGGACGCGTCGACGCCGCCCGCGGAGGAGACCTGCCACTTGCCCGCGCCGACCGGGAAGCTCTGGACGTAGATCTCGTTTCGTCCCGATTCGTTGGACTGATAGAGGAGATATCGGCCATCGGGCGAGAGCGTGGCGTTCAGGTCGGCGAACGCCGACTGCACGAGCGCAATCGGCTTGCGATCCCCGAAGGTGGGAAGGACCCAGACGTCCCAGCCGGTCTTCGGGTCCTGCCGCGCGTAGACGAGGTAGCGCCCATCCTTCGACCAGTCGGACGCGAACTTGAACACGTCGTCTCCGAGGAGAAGCTTCTCTTCCCCGGAGCCGCTGGCGGATTTCTCGAAGAGGTCGAAGTTCCCGTCCCCGTCGGAGCTGAACACGACCCGCGTGCCGTCGGGGGACCAGAGCGGGCCGACCTCGTTGCCGGCTCCAAAGGTAAACCGCGACGTCACCCCGCGCGTCAGGTCTCGAATCCAGACGTCGACGTTTCCCGTCCGGGCATCGACCTGGCTGAAGGCCAGCCGGTCACCCGATTTCGACAGCGATGGGTTGTTGATCTCGCCGGCGTCGCCCTCCAGGCCGAGCTCCTGGCCCGCCCGGTTCATCCAGAGCAACCGGCTTCCGGATTCGCCGGTGCGATACGCGAGAACGCCGTCGCGCGAGACCGAGAACCTGGCCAGTCCCACGGAATCCGTTCCGATCTGCTCTGCGAGCGGCTTGGGCTCCCCCTTCGTCTTGCGCGACTTCCAGTCGAAGGGCTGCGCCACGAGCGTCCGGTCGCGGGCGAACAGGAGATATCCCGGCGGCGCGTAGGTCACGAGCGTCTGGGCCGGGCCGAGGAGCTCGGACTCCGTGGAGTCCAGGACGCCGATCCGGTACGCGTTGTCCTCCGGCCGCTGGCCCGTGGCCAGGTAGAGGAAGTGGCGGCCGTCGGGGAGAAAC
>DATBIJ010000285.1:0-11162 GCA_036557025.1 Thermoanaerobaculia bacterium
CCGCCGCCAGCGCGTTCTCCAGGTTGTGCGCGCCCGGCAGCGAGACGGCCTCCGCCGGACCGTAGTCGCGCCGGCTTCCCGAGGCCTCGCTGACGACGCGGCCGCCCTCCAGGCCCGCCCCGCCCGAAGGAACGCCGCGGCGCGAGAAGGAGACGCGGCGCGCCCGCGGCGACATGCCCCGGGAGCCCGGGTCGTCGGCGTTGACGACCGCGGCGTCTTCTGCGCGCTGGTTCTCGAAGACGCGCGCCTTCGCCGCGGCGTAGGCGTCCATGTCGGCGTAGCGGTCGAGGTGGTCGGGCGTCACGTTGGTCAGCACGGCGACGTCGGCGCGAAAGCGCTCGATCGATTCGAGCTGGAACGAGGAGACCTCGCACACGAAGTCCCGCGGCGTGCGCTCGGCGAGGAAGTCCGAGAGCGGAACGCCGATGTTGCCCGCGAGCGCGACGGGGCGGCCCGCGCGGCGCAGCATGTCGGCGATCCAGCTCGTCGTCGTCGATTTGCCGTTGGTGCCGGTGACGGCGACCCAGCGGTTGCCGCGCGTCTGCGCCTCGGCGAGCCGCCAGGCGATCTCGATCTCCGCGTAGACGGGCAGGCCCCGACGCTTCGCCTCGACGACCGCGGCGTGCGTCGGCGGCACGCCGGGCGAGAGCGCGAGCCAGCCGGCGCCGTCCAGGAAGCCCTCGCGCTGCCCGCCCAAGTGCAGGCTCGCCCCGCGCGCGGCGAGCGCCGCGGCGTCGGGAAACTCGGCGGCGGGGCGGTCGTCGGCCGCGGCGACTGCGACACCGCGGTCGAGAAGGGCGCTCGCGAGCGCGCGGCCGCTCCGGGCCAGTCCCATCACGGCGACCCTCGGGGGCAAGCCCGCGGCGTTCCCGGCATCCTTCGTCACCTCAGCTTCAGGGTCGAGAGCGCCACCACGGCGAAGAGCAGCGAGAGGATCCAGAAGCGGATGATCACGCGCGACTCGGCCCATCCTCCCAGCTCGAAGTGGTGGTGCAGCGGCGCCATGCGGAAGATCCGCCGGCCGCGGATCTTGAAGGACGCGACTTGCAGGATCACCGAGAGCGCCTCCAGCACGAAGAGGCCGCCGACGATCGCGAGCAGGACTTCCTGCTTCGTCATCACGGCGACCGCGGCGATCGCGCCGCCCAGCGAGAGCGCGCCGACGTCGCCCATGAAGACGTCGGCGGGATGGCAGTTGAACCAGAGAAACCCGAGCGCGGCCCCCGCCATCGCCCCGCAGAAGACTGTCAGCTCCCCCGATTGCGGCACGTAGAAGAGCTGGAGGTATCGCGCCGCGACGGCGTTGCCGGTGACGTAGGTCAGCACGCCGTAGGTCGCCGCCGCGATGCCGACCGCACCGATCGCGAGGCCGTCGAGCCCGTCGGTCAGGTTCACGGCGTTGGAGGAGCCCACGATCACGAGCGCGACGAAGGGAATGTAGAGCGCGCCCAGATCCACGAGCAGGCGCTTCAGGAAGGGGAAGGTCAGGACCGTCGAGAACTCTCCGACGCCGGCGACCTCGCGGATCAGATACGCCGCCGCCAGCGCGACCAGGAACTGCGGCAGCAGCTTGCCGCGGCCGGTCAGACCGAGGCTGCGCTTGCGCGAAACCTTGACCCAGTCGTCCGCGAAGCCGACGATGCCCAGCGCCAGCAGCGTGCCCAGCGCGATCCACACGAAGCGGTTGCCCAGGTCCATCCACAAGAAGGTCGCGATGACGATCGAGGCGAGGATCAGCAGTCCGCCCATCGTCGGCGTTCCGGCCTTCGCCATGTGCGTGCTGGGTCCCGTCTCTCGGATCGACTGCCCGATCTGGCGCTTGCGCAGCCAGCGGATCACCGGCGGACCCAGCAGCAGCGCCAGCAGCAGGGCCGTGACCGCCGCGGCCGCCGTCCGGAACGTGATGTATCGGAAGACGTTGAAGGCCGGGATGTCCTTCGACAGCGGGTAGAGCAGGGCGTAGAGCATCAGCGCGCCGCCCCCGGAGCGCGCGGGGGCTGCTGCCCCGCCAGCCTCGCGACGGCCCGCTCGAGGCCGATGCCGCGCGACGCCTTGAAGAGGACGACGTCGCCCTCGCTCAGCATCGAGTCGAGCAGGTTCGCGGCCTGCTCGGGCGTCTCGAGCGACCGCACCTCGGCGGAGGGAAAGCCCGCCTCCACCGCGCCTTCTCCGATCGCGCGCGCCCGCGGCCCGACGCAGAGCAGGCGGTCGGCACGCCCGACGACGTAGCGCCCGGTCTCGCGGTGCCACCAGAGATCCTCCGAGCCCAGCTCCAGCATGTCGCCCAGCACCGCGATGCGCCGCCGCCCCGGAAGGATCTTCAACGCGTCGAGCGCGGCGCGCATCGACGGCGGGCTCGCGTTGTAGGCGTCGTCATACAGCAGGGCGCCGGAGGGGTGCGTCTTCAGCTCGCCGCGGTGCGGCGCCGGCCCCAGCCGCGGCGCGGCCGCCTGGCACTCGGCCGGCGAGGCGCCGCAGGCCAACGCGACCGCCGCCGCCGCGAGGAAGTTCGAGACCATGTGCTCGCCCGGCACCCCGAGGTCGATCGTCGCGTCGCCCGCGGGCGTCACGAGTCGGAAGCGGCTGCCGCGCGACGTCGCCCGCACCTCTTCGACCGTCAGGTCGGCGGCGGAGCTGCGCCCGAAGCCGAGCTTGTGCCCGCGATGGGTCGCCGCGATCGCCGCGATGCGCGGGTCATCGACGTTCACGACGAAGATCCCGCCGGGCTTCATGCCCTCCAGGATCTCCGCGTTGG
The DNA here is from genome assembly GCA_036557025.1 of Thermoanaerobaculia bacterium. Classification (GTDB taxonomy): domain Bacteria; phylum Acidobacteriota; class Thermoanaerobaculia; order UBA5066; family Gp7-AA6; genus DATBIJ01. The sequence goes on from DATBIJ010000285.1 coordinate 2,756, forward strand.
CTTTCGCGATCCCGTCGAGGGACTCCAGGAACTCCAGGTGCTCCAGCGCGATCAGCGTGATCGCCGCGACGTCCGGCTCGAAGGTCTTCGAGAGCCGCGAGATCTCGCCGATCTGGCTCATCCCCATCTCTCCCACCATCCACTCCGGGATGTTGGGCAGGTTCAGCACGGAGAGTGGGAACCCGATGGCGCTGTTCTGGTTTCCCGGCGTCTTCTCGACGGCGCGGAACCTCCAGGAGAGGATCGCCGCCGCGAACTCCTTGGTCGTCGTCTTGCCGGCCGAGCCGCCGATCGCCGCCAGCCGGAAGTCGCGGTGCTTCTTCAGCCCGCCCGCCAGCGTCAGAAGGGCCGGTGGGACGCTGGGAACAGAGAGCACGGGAAACCCGGCGGGCAGGCCCGTCGGCGGTTTCTCCGCCAGGACCGCCTTGGCCCCGCGCGCCACGGCGTCCCGGGCAAAGTCGTGGCCGTCCACCCGGGCCCCGCGGATGGCCACGAAGAGATTCCCGGGCACCACGGCGCGCGAGTCCACCGCCGCGCCCATCAGCGGAACCTCCGGCGCCGCCGCCGCTCCCAGGATCGCGGCGGCTTCCGCGAGCGAGAAGTTCATCTCCGGCCCGCCGCGATCTCGGCCGCGACCCGGCGGTCGTCGAAGGGGATCTCGCGATCCGCGAGGACCTGGCTCGTCTCGTGGCCCTTGCCCGCGATCACGACCACGGTCCCCGGATTGGCCAGCTCGAGCGCCGCGCGGATCGCCTCGCGCCGGTCGACGAAGCGAAGCGACTTCGTGGCGCCGGAGGCGGCGATGCCCTCCTCGACCTGCGCCAGGATCGCCTCGGGGTCCTCCCCCCGCGGGTTGTCCGACGTGGCGATCGGGATGTCGGCGAGCTCCCCCGCCGTCTTCCCCATCGGGAAGCGCTTGCCCTTGTCGCGGTCGCCGCCGCACCCGAAGACCAGCACGATCTTCGCCTCCGTGATCTCGCGCACCGCGAGCAGCAGGCGCCGCAGCGCGTCCTCCGTGTGCGCGTAATCGACGAAGATCGGGAAGGGTTGCCCCGCCTCCACGCGCTCGAGGCGTCCGGGGACCGCCTTCACGGTCTCGAGCGCCGCGACCACGTCGCGGGCGTCCATCCCGAGCGCGATCCCGGTCGCGAACGCGGCCGTCAGGTTTTCGACGTGGAAGCGCCCGACGAGCGCCGAGGCGAGCGCGGCGGTACCGCCGGCGAAATCGAGCGCGAGCCGAATGCCCGAGACGTCGCAGCTCGAGGAGACCACCCGCACGTCCGCCGGTCCGCCGCGCGGCGCGAAGGTCGTCACCGGGCGCGCGACCTCCCGCGCGAGGCGCGCCCCCCAGGAGTCCTCGACGTTGACGACCGCCGGAGCGCCGCTCTTGCGCATGGCGAACAGCCGGGCCTTCGCGTCGAAGTAGTTCTCGAAGGTGCCGTGGAAGTCGAGGTGGTCTTGCGTCAGGTTCGTGAAGACCGCGGCGTCGAATCGGCAGCCCTCGACACGGTCCAGGGCGAGCGCGTGCGAGGAGACCTCGACGGCCGCGGCGGGGATTCCGGCGGCGACCATCTCCGCGAGGTATCCCTGCAGCACCGTCGCATCGGGCGTCGTGCGGTCGGCGGCCACTTCCCGCCGGCCCGTCCGGTACACCACGGTTCCGATCAGGCCGGCGGCGCCGTGCCGCCGCGCGAGCAGCGCCTCCAGCAGCATCGCCGTGGTCGTCTTGCCGTTGGTTCCCGTGACCGCGGCGAGCACCAGCTTTTCGCTCGGGTCTCCCGCCAGGCGCGCCGCCGCCAGCGCGAGCGCCTGACGCGGCCGCGGGTGGCGCACCCAGGCGACCGAGACGCCGGCGGGCGCGGGATGCTCGGAGAGGACCGCGGAGACCCCGCGGGATAGAGCCTCCGAAACGTGGGCGAAGCCATCGGAGCGGCCGCCGCGGATCGCGACGAAGAGATCGCCGGGCGCCGCCTGGCGGGAGTCGTGGAGGACTCGGCGGATCTCGGTGCCGGAGCTGCCCGCCTCGAGGGACGCGTCGGGGAGCGCCGACAGCAGATCCACGAGCGTCACGGTCGGCCGGGGGGGGCGACCGCCTCCTCCCGGCCGCTTCGGGGCGCGGCGTCATCCTCGAGCGTCAGCACGGCGGGCTCGCCGAGCCGAACGGGCGCGCCCGCCGGGGGACGCTGCCGGACGACGACCCCGCTTCCCTCCAGCCGGACCGGCAAACCCGACCGCGCGTAGAGCGCGAGCGCCTCGCGCGCGGTCATTCCGTAGGCGTCGGGATGAAGGCCACCCGATTCCGCGCCCGGGACGAACTCATCGCCCTGTGGCTCCGGAGGCGCCGGAAGCGCCACACCCGAGGAGCCCTCCCGCAGCGCGGCGGGCATCAGACCCTCCGGCATGCGCATCGGGCGCGACTCGGCGAGGAGGCCGCTGCCGACGCGCTGGCTCTCCGGAGCGACGCGAAGGATGCCCAGGGACTGCGAGACGATCCGGGAGAAGACGGGACAGGCCACCTCGGCCGCATGGTACCGGACGCCGCGCGGCTCTTCGAGCACCACCACCGCGACGAGGCGCGGATCCTCCGCCGGCGCGAACCCGACGAAGTTGGGAACGTGGCGCCCCGGCAGGTATCCGCCCTGACCCGCCTTCTGCGCGGTGCCGGTCTTGCCGGCGACGCGGAATCCCGGGATCGCCGCGAGACGCCCGGTGCCGCGTTCGACGACTCCGGTCAGAATGCTCCGCAGGCGCTCCGCCGTCTCCGTCGACAGCAGGCGCACGGGTGGCGGCGACGGGTTCGTCTCGACGCGGCCGTCCGGGTAGAGGATCCGGTCGACGACGCGCGGCGTCACCAGCATGCCGCCGTTGGCGACCGCCGCCGTGAGGCGCGCGAGCTGCAGGGGCGTCACCGCGACCTCCTGCCCCATCGAGATCGAGGCGGTCGAGAGCCGCGTCCAGCGATCCAGCGGACGGAAGATCCCCGGGCTCTCGCCCGGGAGATCCACTCCGGTCGGGCGGCCCACGCCCATCGCCGAGGCGCCGCGCCAGAGCCGTTCGGGGCCCAGGCGAAGCCCGATGCGGATGATGCCGACGTTGGAGGAGCGCTCGAACACGCCCGCGAGGTTCAGCGTGCCGTAGTCCTTGTCTTCGGACTCGCGAATGATCGTGCGGCCGATCTGGATCGCGCCGTGGCCGGTGTCGATCCACTCGTCGGGATCGACGAGGCCGTTCTCCAGCGCGATCGCGCCGGTCACGATCTTGAACGTCGAGCCCGGCTCGTAGGCGTCGGCGATCGCCCGGTTGCGGCGGACATCGGCGGGATACTTCGCGAAGTCGTTCGGATCGAAAGTGGGCGCGCTCGCCATTGCGAGCACGTCGCCGGTCTTCGGGTCCATGAGCACGGCGACACCCGAGCGCGCTCCCGTCTCGCGCAGGGCGGCCGCGAGCTCGCGCTCGGTCGCGTACTGCAGGCCGGAGTCGAGTGTCAGGACCAGCGACGCGCCCTCGCGCGGGGACCGGCCCTCCTTCGACTCCTCCCCGTAGCGCGAGCGCCGGGCGTCGGTGAGCGCCACGATCTCGCCCGGCGTTCCCCGCACGACCTTGTCCCAGCGGTGCTCGAGCCCGTCGAGCCCCCGGTCGTCCGTGCCGACGTAGCCGAGCAGCGCCGAGGCGAGCTCCCCCTTCGGATAGAAGCGCTTGGACTCCGCAACGAGATGGATGCCCGGCAGAGAAAGCGCCGCGACACGGCGCGCCGTCTCGGGGTCGATCTTGCGCGCGACCCACGCGAAGGGCCGCGCCGGGTTGATCCGCGCCTCGATCGCGCGGGCGTCTTCGCCCAGCACTCGGGACAGCAGGCGCGAAGCGCCGCGCCGGTCCTTCACGTCGTCGGGGATCGCGTAGACCGACGAGACCTCGACGGAGACCGCGAGCTCGCGGCCCTGGCGGTCGAAGACGGAACCGCGCCGCGCGGAGACCTCGACGCGGCGGGACTGCTGCTTCTCCGCCCGCTTGCGATAGCGCGATCCGTCGGCGAGCTGAAGCTGCACCAGCCGAAGCACCACGACCGCGCCCCAGAGGGCGAGGAAGAGCGCGAGCAGGCGGAAGCGCCCGCGGCGCAGTCCGTTCACCGGCGAACTCCCTGAGGCGGGCGCGAGGACTCGACGTAGTGGATCTGGCCGGGCCGAGGGGGAGCGAGACCCTTGCGGTCCGCGACGGCGGAGACCCGCTCGGGAGCGGACGCGCGAGAGAGCGCCGCGCGCAGGCGCAGGTTCTCTTCCGACAACCGCTCGGTCTGACGCTGGAGGGTCTCGCGCCGGTAACCGACGCGAACCGTTTCGACGTGGAGGGCCGCGTATGCGCCCAGGACGCAGGCAACCGGCAGGAGCGCGAGCAGCAGCGTGGCCAGCTCCCGGCCCCTGCGCCGGTCGCGCTCGCGCGTCAGGTGAAGGTTCTGGACGCGCTTGGACTGCGCATAGGCGGCCGAGCTCACGGGGCGGCGGCCTCCGCGAGCTTCTCGGCCGCGCGCAGGCGGGCGCTGCGGGCGCGCGGGTTCTCGTGACGCTCCGCGTCCGTCGGCACGATGGGCCGCCGCGTCAGCAGGCGCAGGGCGCGCCGCGCGCCGCAGACGCAGGAGGGCAGTCGCGGCGGGCACAGGCACGTGCCCGACTCGCGCCGGAAGGTCTCCTTGACGATGCGATCTTCCAGCGAGTGGTAGGAGATCACGGCCAGGCGGCCGCGGGCGTTCAGACGGTTTGCCGCCGCGGACAGGAAGCGCGCCAGCGCGACGAGCTCCTGGTTGACCTCGATCCGGAGCGCTTGAAAGACCCTGGTGGCGGGATCGATCTTCTCCCGCGTCCCCTTCGCATCCGCCACGATCCGTGCGAGCTGACGCGTCGAGACGATCGGGCCCCGCGAACGCTCCATCACGATGCCGCGCGCGATCTTTGCCGCCATCCGCTCCTCCCCGTAATCCCGCAGGATGCGGGTCAGTTCTGCCACGTCGGCCGACGCGACGATGTCCGCGGCGCTCCGACCACTCGGTCCCATGCGCATGTCCAGAGGCCCGTCGCGCCGGAAGCTGAAGCCGCGCTCGGCGCGATCGATCTGCATCGAGGAGACGCCCAGATCCGCGAGGATTCCGTCCGGAGGCGGAAAGCTCGCGAGCGCCTCCTCGAGGTCCGCGAAATCCGCGAGGAGAAAGTCGACGCGGCCGGAATACGGCGCGAGCCGCTCCCGCGCGATCGCGATCGCCTGCGGGTCGCGGTCGATTCCCAGCAGGCGGATTCCCGGACCCGCCCGCAGCAGCGCCTCGGCGTGGCCGCCCGCGCCGAGCGTCGCGTCGACGAAGAAGCCTCCCCGCTCCGGCGCCAGCAGCCGGACGACCTCGTCGGCCAGGACCGGAATGTGGGGCGGCTTCTCAATCTTTTTCTTCTCCTCGTCCGATTCCCAATGTCCGATTCCCGATTCCCGTCTTCACAGCAGCTTCGAGAGCTCGTCGTAGTCCGCCGCCGTGAACTCCTCGGAGGAGAGGCGCGACTCGAGCGCGCCGCGGTCCGACACGACCAGGTGATCGATGTTCCCCGTCACCACGACGTCCGCGGGCAGGCGCGAGGCGTCGCGCAGGATCTGCGGGATCAGCACGCGGCCCTGCCCGTCGAGCGATCCGTTCTGGCCGTAGTAGTTGACGCGCTCCAGGAACTTCGACTTGGCGCGGTGGATCGCCGGCAGCGCCGCGAGCTTCTCCTCGAGCGCCTGCCAGATCGGCATCGGATAGAGAAGGACGTTCTTTCCGTGCAGAGAGGTGACGAAGAGGTCGGGGCCGAACGCCTCTTCGATCTGTTGACGGAAGAGATTCGGCACTTTCAGCCGGCCCTTCTCGTCCAGGCGGGCCGGCGCGCTCCCGCGGAATCGGTCCATCGCGCAAAGCTGCTCCGATCAGCGATCGGGGCCACTTTCCTCCACTTTTTTCCAGATTAAACCACTGGGCGCGATGTTAGGAGCGCCGAAGGTTGTTAGTCAAGCGATAGACAATGCCTTACAAAATTCGGAGCGTAAGGAAGGCGTAAGGAAACGCGCGCATCACGAGAGCGCATCGAGCGCGCCGAGCTAGTCGCTGTGTGTGTGCCAGTCCTCGGTCATCTCGAGCCAGAGCGCGAGACCCTTGCTGGCGCCGAATTTCGCGTAGCGCCGCGCGATCGCTCGATCGGTGGACTTGCGAGGCCCCGGGTAGAGCTCCCGGTACTTCTGCCGCACCCAGGTGTCGAGCGAAAGGTAGTCGTGGCGGCCCAGGATCCGCATCAGCCCCTCGGCGGCGTAGGGGCCGAATCCCCGCTCCCGAAGGATGCTCTCGCGCAGCGCGTCGGCGGTGCGCGCCGGCTCTTCCCACAGTCCGGGATCGAGCTTTCCGGTGGCGACGCGGCGCGCCAACGCCGCCAGCGGCTCCGCGCGGTACCCGCAGCGCACGCGGGAGCGCAGCGTCGAGGCACGGAGCCACGCCACGCTCGCGGCCGTGGGAAAGGCGCGCCCGTCGGCCCCGGCGAGCGCGATCAGGCGCACGACCATGCCCTGCGTCGCCGCCCAGCTGCAGTTGGTCGTGAAGAGCATCTTCACCGCGTCCTCGAAAATCGTCGCCGATCTCAGGATTCGCCCGGCCCCGCGATCCAGGGCGCGCGCGAAGCGCGGCTCCCCCGCGAGATCTCTGCGCGTCGTCGCGAGATCCAGATCCAGGGAGAACACGCGCAGGGCGAGCCGGCGCAGCGTCGCCGCGTCGAGCGGGCCCTCGACGGAGAGGTCCCCCTCGGAGCCGTCGAAGCGCACGTCGACGGCCCGGCCGCGGTCCTCCACGACCGTGCCGAGGAGGGCCCTGGACTTGTCGTAGGTGAAGGGAGCCAGGTTGTACCAGCCGTGCGAGCGCACGACGGCGTCGAAGGCGAATCCCGGGGGCGGGGTGAGGCGGATGCGGGCCAAGCGATTCGCCGATCCGGGATCGCGCGAGACGCCGGGCTCAGGAAGCCGGCGTCGCCGCGGCCGCGGTCGTGGCGAGGTCGGGCTCGTAGATCTTCACGAAGGCCTCGCGGCGCAGCTTCTGGAGGAACTCGTCCAGCTTCCCCTGATAGAGGGTCTCGCTGATGGTTCGCTTCAGCTCGTCCTTGACCTCCGAGAAGGGCCGGTAGCCGGCCGGCGCGCGGTCGGAGACGTGCAGGAGGTGGACGGAGCTCGGCAGCAGGATCGGCGGGGGATCGTCGGTCCGCGGCTCCCCGAACACCGCGTTGTCGAGGGCGCCGAGCAGCTCGCCCTTGTCGACCTTGCCCAGGTCGCCGCCCCGCTCCCTTGCGCTGCCCTGGGAGTACTCCTTCGCGGCGTCGGCGAAGGGGGTGCCCGCCTGGACTTTGCGACGCGCCTCCTCGATTGTGCCGGCCGCCTGCTCCCGCGCCGCGGGGTCCTGCGGGTCGAATCGGATCACGATCTCGGACACCCGCGCGGACTCCGGAACGCGGAAGAGCTGCTCCTTGCGGCGCTCGTACTCCAGGCGGAGGCTGTCGTCGGTCATGTCGATTCGAGAGGTGACCTCGCGGCTGACGACCTTCTGCAGCGTGATCGTCTGCCGCAGCTGGTCCCGAAGCTGGTCCAGCGTGAGATCCGAGCTCGCGAGGGCCTTGGCGAATTCCTCGTCGGTGGCGAGGTTGTACTGGCGCTTGACCCGCTCGACGGCGATCGAGACCTCCTCGTCGGTGGCCTGCACGTCCAGCTCCGCCGCGCGCTCCTCGAGCAGCTTCTCGCGGATCAGCTCGTCCAGGACGTCCTTGCGCAACTTGGCCAGGTCGGACGATGCCTGCGGACCCTTGGAGACCTGCTCGAGGCGGCGCTGGTACTCGGTCCAGGTGATCAGCCGGTCGTTCACGCGGGCGACGACCTTCTCCACCAGCTCGGCTGAGGCAACTGCAGCCGCAAGCAGCAGCAGGAGGAGGGAGATTCGGGTCTTCATGCGACCGGTCACAACGGCACGAATCTATCGAAATTCCGGGGTCAACCCTGCAATCAGTACATTTTGGGAGGGAGCGGGTTCGAAATGTGCTCTTGGGGTCAGGCCCGCATTCCGGACATTTTGCGACCTCGCGGGGGGACAGAGCGCGTCATCGCGAGCAGGCCTGAAGAAGAGATGGGCGTGCTCTCACGCGCGGAAGTCCGCCGCGGAATGCGCATCGTCCGATCGGCGTCGGCGCGGGCGTTACGATGAGGCAAATGCCGGAGACCGCTTCGATCTCGAGCCGCCTGCGCGAGAAGCCGCTCTGGGTGCTCGTCGGCGTCGTGGCCCTCTATTTCGCGCCCGTGCTCTTCCTCGACCGCACACTCTACATGCGGGATCTCTCCAACTGGGCGTTTCCCCAGCGAAGCCGTCTCGTGGAGC
>DATBIJ010000286.1:0-7780 GCA_036557025.1 Thermoanaerobaculia bacterium
ATGCGCCGCCTCTCGCTGGTCACGGTCTGCGAGGAGGCGCGCTGCCCCAACATCCACGAGTGCTGGGCCCGCGAGCGCACCGCGACCTTCATGCTGATGGGCGAGATCTGCACGCGGCATTGCGGGTTTTGCGCCGTGGGCAAGGGCCTTCCCGGCTCGCTCGACCCCGCGGAACCGGAGCACGTCGCCGAGGCCGTCGCGGAGCTGGGCCTCTCGCACGCGGTCGTGACCTCGGTGAACCGCGACGACTTGCCCGACGGCGGGGCGGAGCATTTCGCGAAGACGATTCGCGCGATCCGCCGGCGCAAGCCGGGCACCACGGTCGAGGTCCTGATCCCGGACTTCTGCGGGAACTGGGACGCGCTGGAGATCGTGCTGGCACAGCAGCCCGAGATCCTGAACCACAACACCGAGACGGTCCCGCGCCTGTACCGGCGCGTGCGCCCGGAGGCGAAGTACGAGCGCACGCTCGAGCTGCTCGCGCGTGCCGCGACGCACCGCGACCGCGAGGGCTCCGCGATGAAGACCAAGTCCGGCCTGATGGTCGGGCTGGGCGAAACGAAAGAGGAGCTGCTCGAGGCCCTCCGGGACCTGCGTCGCGTCTCCTGCGACGTCGCGACCGTCGGTCAGTACCTGCAGCCCTACGAGAAGCGGCTGCCGGTGGAGCGCTACTGGACGCCCGGGGAGTTCGACGAGATCCGCCGGGAGGGAGAAGCGATGGGATTCCACCGGGTCGAGTCGGGGCCGCTCGTGCGCTCCTCCTACCACGCCCGGCGGGCCCTGGACGGGACCCCGGCATGAGGCTCTCCTTCGCCGCCGCCGCGTTCGCCGCCGTCGCGTCTCTCTCGCCCGCCGGCGCACCGGCGCAGGAGACCCGCGACGTCCAGGTCGTTCACGAGGAGAAGCCCGTCTACCCCGAAGCCGCGCGCAAGACCCTTCGCGAAGGCAACGTCGTCCTCGTCGGGAGGATCGACGAGCGGGGGGTCCTGCACGACGTGACGCCGACCGCCACGACGCTCGACCAGTTCGTGCAGCCGGCGGTCGAGGCCGCGAAGAAGTGGCAGTTCCGCCCGGCGATGCTCGCCGGGAAGCCGGTCAAGGTCGTCGCCAACTTCGCCTTCCGATTCCGCATCCCCGGGGCGAAGCGCGAGGAGCCGGAGGCCGAGGCACAGTCGCGCAAGCCCAACCCCATGCTCGGGGAGATTCGGATCGTCCCCGCGGACGCCGCCGGCAAGGCCACGGGGCCGGACGGATTCCCGCTGCGACGTGGAGCCGGCGAACGGATCCGGGTCGAGGCGGCGATCGACGTGGCGCCGCAGCCCATGGGCCGCTCGCTGGACGTGGGCGTCTCCGCCCTCTCCCCGTCCGGCAAGGTCGTCCCGCTCTGGAGCGACCGCGTGACGGTCGCGCCCAACGCCGTGAGCTCGACGGTGGCCTTCACGTCTCCCGTCGGACCGGAGTGGACCGAGGACGGCGTCTGGCGGCTGCGGTTCACCGCGGACAGGCGCGACGCGGGCACCGCGATCGTCTGGGCGGCGGCCGACCCGGCGTCCTTCGATTTCGCCGCCGGAATGAAGTCCCTCCGACCCTGGACGCCCGCGCGCTAGGGCGCGCGACGGGGAGTCCCGTGTCCGCCCCCGTTCCCGTCCGCGTCGGTCCGGCCGGGTGGAGCTACGAGGACTGGGCCGGCATCGTGTATCCCGCCCGGCCGCCGCGCGGGTTCGACCGATTGACCGCGATCGCCTCGCTCTTCGATGTCGTCGAGGTCAACTCCACCTTCTACAGGATTCCTCCGGTCTCGCAGACCGAGAGCTGGCCGGAGCGGGTCGCGGGCAACGCGCGCTTCGCGTTCACGGCAAAGCTGTTTCGAGGGTTCACGCACGAGCGCGACGCCGGCGGGGCCGAGGAGCAGGCGTTTCGCGACGCGCTCGCCCCGCTCGAGGACTCCCATCGCCTGGGCGCCGTGCTGATCCAGTTCCCCTTCTCGTTCCACGCCACCGCCCCCAACCGGGCCTACCTGGGGGATCTCCTCGATCGCCTCGAGGATCTCCCGTTGGCCGTGGAATTCCGGCACGAGGCGTGGAACTCGCCGGAGACGCTCGAGGGCCTCGCGCGGCACCGTGCGGCGTTCGTGAACATCGACCAGCCTCGGATCTCCGACAACCTCGGCGCGACCGCGCACGTGACCGCGCCGCTCGCCTACTTCCGGTTTCACGGACGGAACGCCGGGAGCTGGTTCGCGGAGAACGCCGCGTCCCACGAGCGCTACGACTATCTCTACCGAGAGGACGAGCTCGCCCCGTGGGTCGATCGGATCCGCGGCGCGGCGCGCGCGCTGGCCTCATCGGATTCTCCTGCCGCCGAGGTCGCCGAAGGCACGCGACGGGTCGATCCGCGGTCGGCCGCGCGCGGGGTCTACGCCATCCTCAACAACCACTTCCGCGGCCAGGCGGTCTCCAACGCGCTCACGCTGCAGCACGAGCTGACGGGCGAAGTGCGGGAGGTTCCCGAGAGCCTGATCGAGACCCACCCGGCGACGGCCCGAGTCGCCCGCGCGGCCCCGGGGCCGCGGCGGCTGTTCTAGCCGCCCGCTCCCCGCGCGAAGTCGCGGATGTCCTGGAAGGGCGTCTCGCGGTCCCGGAAGTCCGGCCGGTAGTAGCGGTTCGCCGTCTCGAGCTCCTGCTGGAATCCCTCGGAGAGGCCGTTGGCCTCGAGCCCCGCCAGGGCCTCCTCCCACTCCTGCGCCGTGATCGAGCGGTTGAGCGCCGCGTAACGAGCGTCGTTCTGCGCCCGGTGCACGGCGTAGTACTGGGACATGAGCGAGATGGCGACCCGGGGCGAGAGCGTCTCGGCGATCCACTGGAGCGACTCGGAGACCTTCGCGACGCCGTTGGGCAGCACGAGCATCCGAACGAGCAGGCCGCGCTTGAGCAGCCCGTCCTCGCCGTACGTCAGAGAGGAGCCCATCTGCCGGTGCATCTCGATCAGGGCCGCACGCGACCGCACGGAGTAGTCCGGGATCTTCGAGTAAAGCCAGCCCGCGGCGTCGTCGGCGTACTTGAGGTCGGGCAGGTACACGTCGACGATTCCCTCGAGCAGGCGCAGGACCTCGACTGAGTCGTAGGCGTTGGTGTTGTAGACGATCGGCAGCGTCAGCCCTTGCCGAGCGGCGAGCAGGACCGCGCGGGCCATCTGCGGGGCGTAGTGCGTCGGGGAGACGAAGCCGATGTTGTGGCATCCCTTCGCTTGGAGCTCGAGCAGCATCTCCGCGAGTCGCTCGACCGAAACGGTGTTGGGGAGCTGGCCCTTGTAGTCCTGCGAGATCTGCCAGTTCTGGCAGTAGACGCAGCGCAGGTTGCAGTTGCCGAAGAAGACGTTGCCCGCGCCGCGGGTCCCCGAGAGGCAGGGCTCCTCACCGAAGTGCGCGACGTGCGAGGAGACGACCGGATCGAGACCCGACGCGCACGAGGCCAGCTCGTTCTCGAGGCGGTTGTTGCCGCAGTCGCGCGGGCAGACCGTGCACGACGCGAGCAGCGCATAGAGCCTCTCCACGCGCTCGTCGAGCTCTCCCGACTCCAGCAGATCGAGGTATCCCGGTCGCTCCATGGCGGCCGGAAAGCTTAGCATCCGGGAATGCCCGAATCCTTGCGGTCGCGCATGACGCGCATGTTCTTCAACTTCTTCCCGGCCTATCGCGGCACCGGGGCGCGGATGACCTACATCTCGGCGGATTGGCGGGAGGTCCGGATCCGCCTGCCGCTCTCGTGGCGCACGCGCAACTACGTCGGCACCATTTACGGCGGCAGCCTCTACGGAGCCGTAGACCCCTTCTACATGATCATGCTGATCAAGAACCTGGGTCCCGGCTACGTGGTGTGGGACAGGTCCGCCACCATCCGATTCCGAAAGCCGGGGAAGTCGACCCTGACCGCCAGCTTCCGCGTCGACGAAGCGGAGCTCGACGCCATCCGCCGCGCCCTCGAGACTGCTCCCTCGGTCGACCGCGTGTACAGGGTCGAGCTGATCGACGCGGCCGGCGTTGTCCACGCGGAGGTCGAGAAGGTCGTCTACGTGCGCAAGGCATGACACCGTTGGCGCGCCCGGCATCGAAGGTGCATATCCCTTTGGGGAATACCCGGAAGGAAGTCGTTTCACGATAGCGTCGAACGTTGCCAGAGGAGGTGCCCATGCCAGACAACAAGAAACCGGATTTCTCCAACGTCGTCAGAGGAGGCTCGTCGACCGCGGCCTCGCCCGGAAAGCCCGCGGCGTCGCCGGGCGCCAAACCCGATTTCTCCAACGTCGTCAGCGGCAGCTCGTCGACCGCGGCCACGCCGGCTGGCAAGCAAGAGCCGACGGTTCGCACCTACATCGTCCAGAAGGGCGACAGCCTCTCGAAGATCGCGAAGAAGTTCTACGGGAGCGCCAACGACTGGAAACGGATCCACGAGGCCAACAAAGACCTCATCAAGAATCCCGACCTCATCCAGCCCGGCTGGACCCTGACGATCCCGGACTAGGAAGGAGACGCCATGCGCACGATTCTCCGCACCGCCTCGATCGCGAGCGCGCTCGTGATCGCCCTCACCACGTTGACGGCCTGCAAGAAGAAGGAGGCTCCGGCTCCCGCCCCCGCCGTCGAAGCCGCGCCGATGCCGACCGCGGCACCCGCGGTCGTCGTCACCGACGTCCAGCTCGGCAACGCGCTGACCCCCGAGAAGAAGGTCGTCGCCGTGATGGACACCTTCTCCGCGAAGGACACGATCTTCGTGACCATCGCAACCTCGGGCACCTCCGCGGGCGCGACGATCGGCGTGAAGTGGTCGATGGCGGACGGCACGCCCGTCTCCACCGACTCCCGCTCGATCGTTCCCTCGGGCACCGACGTCACGGAGTTCAGCATCCAGAAAGCGGACGGCTGGCCGAAGGGGGACTACAAGGTCGAGGTCACGCTCGACGGCGCCCCGGCCGTCACCAAGACGTTCAAGGTCTCGTAGTGTCGAGGGTGAGGCGAACGATCGCCGGCCTCGCGGCCGCCGCGCTGCTCGTTGCCGGCGCGGCGGCCGGCGCCTCGCCGAGCCCGCAGGACGTCGAGGCGGTGAAGGCCGTCGTCCACTCGGCGTACGTCGAGGGCGTGCATGTCCGCGGCGACGGCGCCGCGATGCGCCAGGGATTCCACCCGGATTTCCGCATGCTCGTGCTCAAGGACGGCGCGATGCAGGCGGTGACGCTCGAAGAGTGGATCGGCCGCATCGAGGCTCGCCCGAAGGACCCCGCGGCGCCGAAGCCGGACGTCAAGGCACAGTTCCCCGTCGTCGAGATCGAAGGCAACGCCGCGGTCGTCCGGCTGGAGCTGACGCGCGGCGGCAAGCACGTCTTCACCGACTTCCTCTCGCTGTACCGATTCCCGACCGGTTGGATGATCGTCGGGAAGATCTACCAGGCGCATCCCTAGACCCCTACACCGGATGCGGAAACGTGTCCGGATCCACCGGGTCGTAGGGGAGCGACTTCGCCATCAGGAACTCCGAGTCCTCGCGGAAATCGATCGCATGGGACTCGCCCGGCTCGAGCACGACGCCCTCCCCCGCCCGCAGCGCGAACGCGTCCCTCTCACCGGTTGCAACAGCGACGGTGCGGATCTTTGCCGACCCCGTGAGCAGGTAGAAGAAGACCCGAGTCTTCTTGTGGAAGTGGTTCCCCATCACGGCGCCCGGCCGCATCCGTCCCCAGGCGAGCGTGCGGCCTTCGAAGCCGTTGAAGATCTCCCGGAATCGCCCGCGCGCGTCGTCCCGCTCGAAGGCGGCGGTCAAGATCGCGTGCGCCATCGGGCGCGCTCAGTCCGGGCGCCGCATCCGGGCGACGAAGATCCTGACGACGTACTGGAGACCCGTCCGGAAGAAGCGTCCGAGGCTCGGCGCGGACTTCGAGACACCCTTCTGCCGGTCCCGGAAGACGTAGGGCACCTCTCGGATCGTGAGGCCCTTGCGCCGGCAGTTGTAGAGGAACTCCATGAAGTAGGCGCCATAGCCGGTGGGAATCAGCGAGACCTTGTCGAAAACGCCGCGGCGCAGCACGACGAAGCCGCTGTCGTAGTCGCGAATGCCGCCGCCAAGGACGACGGAGGCCAGGCCGTTGATGGCCCGGCTCGCGAGGACGCGCAGCGGTTGCCGGTCGTCCTTGCCGCCGGGAGCGTAGCGCGAGCCGACGACGACGTCCGCCTCCGAGAGCAGCGCGACCATGCCGGGCAGCATCGCGGGAGGCATGCACATGTCGGCGTCCATCCATCCGACGATTTCCCCGCGGCTCTCCAGGATCCCGCGGTTGAACGCGGAGGCAAGCCCCCGGGTCCCGACGCGTCGGATGACCTTGACGCGCGGGTTGCCCAGGCCCGCCGCGAGCTTCCAGGTCTCGTCCGGCGAGTCGTCGTCGACGACGATGACTTCCGCCGCATCGCCCAGGTGCTCGAAGATCGACCCGATCGTTTCGGCGATGTTCTCCTTCTCGTTGAAGGTTGCGAGCACGATCGAGACGCGGGGCTCGGCCATGGGAAGCGGCGTAGTGCTCACCCGCGGCATTCCTGGAGCCGCGTGACGACCTCTTCCGCCTGGGCGCGCGTCAGCGAGAGGCCGGAGGGCAGGTAGAGGCCCCGGTTCCAGAGATCCTCCGACACGGGATAGCGGCCGGCGACGTCGGGATAACGCGTGTCGGCGCCATCGACGAACACGGGCTGCAGGTGCATGGGGCAGAAGAAGGCGCGCGTCTCCACGCCGCGCTCTCGCATCTGCCGCATCACGGCATCGCGGCCCTGCCGATAGGAGTTCCCCAGCGTCACGCCGAACATCCAGTGGACGTTCCTGATGCCGGGCGATTGCGCCGGCAACCCGACGTCCTCGCCCGCGAGCAGCTCCCGGTACCAGGAGGCGATCTCCTTCTTGCGCGCGAGCTTCTCCTCCAGGCGCTCGACCTGCGCGAGCCCGATCGCCGCCTGCACGTTGGTGAGCCGGTAATTGAATCCCATGACGTGGTGCACGAAGCGACGCTCCTCGAAGGCCTGGTTGCGCAGCAGGCGCAGGCGCTCGGTGAGACGCTCGTCGTCGGTGACGACCATTCCGCCCTCTCCGGTCGTCAGGATCTTGTTGCCGTAGAAGCTGAAGCACCCGGCGTCGCCGAACGCGCCGACCTTGCGGCCCGCGATCTCGGCCCCGTGCGCCTCCGCGGCATCCTCCACGACGAAGAGGTTTCGCCGCTTCGCGATCTCCTGGATCGCCGGCATGTCGCAGGGATGTCCGTACATGTGGACCGGCATCACGGCGCGGGTCCGCGGCGTGATCTTCTCCTCGAGCCGCGCGGGGTCCAGGCACCAGGTCCTCGGATCGACGTCGACCAGGACCGGCTTCGCGCCCGAGAGGATCACGGTATTGGCGGACACGATCAGCGTGAAGTCCGGGATCAGGACCTCGTCACCCGGCCCGATGCCCAGCGCGACCAGCGCCATGTGCAGGGCGGCGGTGCCGCTCGAGCAGGCAATCCCGTAGCGCACGCCGCAGGAGGCGGCAAAGCGCTCCTCGAACTTCAGGATGTAGGGTCCCAGCGAAGAGACCCAGTTGGAGCGGAGCGCGTCCAGGACGTAGCTCTCCTCATGACCGTCGAGGACCGGCTCCCAGACCGGAATCACGGCTTCCTCCCTGCGAAGCGAAATCGAATGTGAAACGTTGAGCGGATCTTAACGCGCCCCGCCCCGCGGCCTCTCGGCGACCGCGAAGACGGAGAGCCCGGC
>DATBIJ010000287.1:0-12908 GCA_036557025.1 Thermoanaerobaculia bacterium
ACTTCTCCTCGTCCGCCTCGTCGTCGTCATCGTCCTCGTCGTCGTCTTCTTCCTCGTCGTATTCGTCCTCTTCCTCGAGGACGGTGTCTTCCTCGTCCACGCCCGTCTCCCGCTCGAACACCGGCGCCTCGGCCCCGAGGCTCTCTCTCTCGCCGCTCCCGATCGTGGGATCGCCGACCGTGGCCGCGAGGTCCTCTTCGATCTCTTCGGGCTGCGGAAGCTCATCGAGCTGGTTCAAGCCGAAGCGGACCAGGAACTCTTGCGTGGTCCGATAGAGAAAGGGGGTCCCCACGACAGGCTTCTTGCCGGCGGTGGTGATCAGGCGCTTCTCGAAGAGGGTCCGCACGACCGCGGAGGAGTTGACGCCGCGGACCTCCTGGATCTCGGGCAGCGTGATGGGCTGGCGGTAGGCGATGATGGCGAGCGTCTCGAGTGCCGCGAGCGAGAGCTTGCTGCGCTCGGTGACCTCGTGGTACCGGCGCAGCAGCGAATCGAACTCCGCCCGCGTGACGAAGCGCCAGCCGCCGGCGACCTTCTCCAGCCGTACGCCCCGCTCCGGGCGATCGGCGTCCTCGGCGATCAGGCGGAGCGCCTCGGTCACGGCCTGCGGCGTCGCCTCGAGGGCATCGGCGAGGTCCCGCTCCCGGATCGGCGCCGGCGAGGAGAACAGCAGGGCCTCCAGGGCGGGACGGATTCGCTCCGCGCGGCCTTCGCGGGGCCGCGGCGGCTCGGAGGCGGGCGTCGTCTCCGCGTGCGCGTCCGGCTCGCTCATCGGCGGAGCTTACTTCACCGGTAGGTGTCTTTGACCTTCTCGGCGTCGAACGCCGCCTCGGTGCGCGACGCGTGGATCTCGCCGAAGGGCGCGGTCTGCCAGACGCGCACGACGCCCAGCCGGATGAGCTCGAGCACCGCGAGGAACGCCGTGACCGCCTCGGCGCGGTAGTGCATCTCCCCCAGGACCTCCAGCAGCGGGAGCGTCCCGTCCGCCTCGAGTCGCTCGACGAGCCGGCGCATCTTCTCCCCGACGGAGAAGCGCAGGTGGCGGATCTCGAGGGCGGGAGGGTGCGCGAGCCGGTAGCGCTCCGTCGCCACGCGGAAGCTCTGGATCAGGTCGAAGAGGGAGACCTCCAGCAGCTCTCCCTCCTCTCCCTTCGGCGCCGCCACCTCCGGGCGCGGCCAGAGCCCCGCCCGCAGCGAGTCGATCTCGTGGAAGTTCTCGGCCGCTTTCTTGAACCGCTCGTACTCCTGGAGGCGGCGCGCGAGGTCCATCCGCGGGTCCTCGGCTTCCGCGCCCGGGGAGCGCGGGAGGACCATGCGCGACTTGATGTAGATGAGCTCCGCCGCGAGCGCGATGTACTCCGAGGCGACGTCCAGGTCGAGCTCGCGCATCGCGTCGAGGTACTCCGTGTACTGGTGGGTGATCTCCGCCATCGGGATGTCGGTGATCTCGACCTTGTTGACGCGGATCAAGTGCAGCAGCAAATCGAGCGGACCCGAGAAGGCCGGCAGCGCGACCGGGGGCAGCGCGCCGTCGTTGGCCGTCTCGTTCATGGGGCCGGCGAGAGCTTCACGGCGGCGCGGACGCGCTCCATCGTGGCCTCGGCGGTCTGCCGCGCGGCGTCGTCGCCCGCGTGGAGCACTTCGCGCACGACGTCGGTCGGCGCGGCGAGCAGCTCCGCGCGGCGCCGGCGGAAGGGCTCGAGCGAGGCGTCGAGGTTGCGGAACAGGTGCTTCTTGCAGTCGACGCATCCGCGCGTCGCCGTCCGGCATTCCTCGTCGACCACGGAGACCTCGTCCGGGGGGGAGAAGAGCCTGTGGAAGGGGAAGAGGTTGCAGTTGTCGGGGTTGCCAGGGTCCTGCCGGCGCACCCGCGCCGGGTCGGTGACCATGGCCATGACCTTCTCGCGCACGGACTCCGAGGCCTCGGTCACGCCGATCGTGTTGCCGTAGGACTTCGACATCTTGCGCCCGTCGACGCCGTTGACCTTCGGCGTCGGCGTGTAGAGCGCCTTGGGCTCCGGGAAGACCTCGCCGTAGAGCCCGTTGAAGCGCCGGACGATCTCGCGACAGATCTCCAGATGGCTCGCCTGGTCTTCCCCCACCGGCACCGAGTCGGCGCGATACAGGGCGATGTCCGCGGTCATCAGGACCGGGTAGCCGAGGAATCCGAACGTGCCGAGGTCCTTGCTGCGGAGCTGCTCGATCTGGTCCTTGTAGGTCGGGACGCGCTCGAGCCAGGACAGCGGTGTGATCATTCCGAAGTAGAGCGAGAGCTCGGCATGCTGCGGAACGCGCGACTGCAGGAACACCACGGCCTTCCTGGGGTCGAGGCCGACCGCCATCCAGTCGAGCACGGCGTCGCGTGTGCTCGCGGCCAGCGCCGCGGTGTCGGCGTAGTCGGTGGTCAGGGCGTGGAGGTCCGCGACGAAGAAGAAGCAATCGTACTTTCCGGAGTTCTGGAGATCCACCCAGTTGCGGACCGCGCCAAAGTAGTTGCCCAGGTGGACGCGGCCCGTGGGCCGAAGCCCCGAGAGAACGGTCGGCCGGCTCATCGCAGCCCCAGCACGCGTTCGACGACCCCGAAGAGGAACGCCAGCGGCGGACCCATCACCAGACCCAGGATCCGCGTGCCCGAGAGCACGATCAGGATCAGGAACCCGAACGGCGCGATCGACTCGAAGAAGCGGCGCAACGAGGGGACGAGCGAGGACAGGACCCAGCTTCCGTCGAGCGGGGGCAGCGGGATCAGGTTGAAGACGCCCAGCACGATGTTGACCCGCACGAAGGCGAAGAACACCACGACCAGGGGCGCCACCACGCTTCCCGCGGCCCCGGCGGCGGCGAAGGAGCCTCGCGTGAGCGCCCGCACCCCCAGCAGCAGCAGGACCCCGATCGCGGCCAGCAGGAAGTTCGAGAGCGGCCCGGCCGCGGAGATC
This sequence comes from Thermoanaerobaculia bacterium, assembly GCA_036557025.1. Classification (GTDB taxonomy): domain Bacteria; phylum Acidobacteriota; class Thermoanaerobaculia; order UBA5066; family Gp7-AA6; genus DATBIJ01. The sequence goes on from DATBIJ010000287.1 coordinate 2,937, forward strand.
CAGCGGTCGGCGCGGCGGGGGTCGCGGGTGTTCTCCAGCCGCACCGGCGTCGGCTTGGCGTACGCGAAGAGCAGACCCGAGGTGAAATAGAGCAGGATCGGCAGGATGACGCTGCCGAAGAGGTCGATGTGCCGCAAGGGGTTCATGCTGATCCGGCCCAGGTCTTTGGCCGTGGTGTCCCCCCACCGGGAGGCCATCCAGGCGTGCGCGGACTCGTGGAACGAGATGGCGAAGAGGATGACCGCCAGCTGGATCGCGAAATCGACGGCTTTTGCGGAGTCCACGGCGCTGGGACTATACAGTCCGCCCCCGCCGTTGTCGAAGCGGGCCGGGGCCCGATCCGCTTTCCGATGAGGGACTTGGAGACGACCCCGGGCGGGAGAAACCTTTTGCGCCGGCGGCCGTCTCCCGTATTGCCGTGCCGGAAGGCCGTGGCGCTTTGAGCGCAACCGGGGCCGACGACGCGAAGCTGATCGAGCGGATCCGCCGGGGCGACACCGACGGCGCCGCCGAGCTCTTCGAGCGCTATGGGACTGCCATCCTGCGGTTCGCGACCCGGATGCTCTCGGATGCGGGCGCGGCGGAAGAGGTCATGCAGGAGGTGTTCCTCAAGGTGATCGGACGCTGCCACCAGTACGACGGGCGGGCCGCCGTCAACTCCTGGCTCTTCGCCATCGCCGCCAACGCCTGCCGGGACCGCCGCCGGCGCGACCGCCGCGCCGTCGTGGTCCCGCTCGAGGCCGCGCCCGAGCCGATCGCCCGCGGCGAGGCCGCGGAGATGCGCATGATCGATCGCGAGCGGCGAGATGCCGTTCGCAAGGCCCTGGCCAGCCTCTCGGAGGAGCAGCGCGAGGCGCTGATCCTCGCGCGCTATCACGGACTGCCCTACGCCGAGATCGCCAGAGTGCTGGGCATCTCGGTCGGCGCGGTGAAGACCCGGATCTTCCGCGCCGTCGAGACCCTGAAGTCCCGTTTCGCCGAAGGAGACACGCAATGGAATGCCGCGAACTGACCGAGCGCGTCATGGATCGCCTGACCGGAGAGGCCGAGGCCTCGCCCGAAATGGAGGCGCACCTCGCGCGCTGCTCGGCCTGCCGTGAAGAGCTGTCGCGCCTCGAGCGCGCCTGGGAGACGCTGGGCGAAGACCCCGACGCGGAGGTCTCGCCGACGCTTCGTGAGGACACGCTGGCGCTGCTCGAGGAGGAGATGATCCGGCGGCGGATCCGTGAGTTTCGGCCGGGGAGGAGCTTGCGCCCGCGCCGCGGCCTCCTGCAGGCGGCGGCGATCGTGGCCGCAGTGGCCGGGGGCTACCTCGCGGCACGCCTCGGCGTGAAGGGCACGCCGGCGAGCTCGGCGGGCTCGTCGCCGGTCGCGGCGGCCGCGGTTCTTCCGGATCTCTCCGCGCAGCCGCGGCTCTCCAACGTCGCCTACACGCCGGCAGACGCCCAGGGGCGCATCGGCATCTCCTTCGATCTCACGGACCGCCGGCAGTACGTCGCGCGTCCCGAGGACCCGGAGATGGCCCGCTTGATGGCCTACCTGCTCGCCCGCAACCCCGACACGCCGGCCGAGAAGTCGCGCGCCATCCAGCAGGTATCGGAGAGCTACGGCGGCGGCACGCTCGCGGAGCCCTCGCCCGAGATCGTCCGGGCGCTGACGACGACGCTGCGCAAGGACACCAACCCGGGCGTGCGCAAGAAGGCCGCGGACGCGCTCGCCGGCCTCCCGGTGACCGCGGAGTCGCGCGCGGCGTTCCTGGAAGCCCTCCGCGCCGACAGCAACCCCGCCGTCCGCCTGGTCGCCGTCGAAGTGCTGGCCCGCGCGGCACGCGAGGCGCCGGACGCGCGGACCATCGAGTCGCTTCGGGAGCGTGCCGTCGACCCGCGCGAGAACGGCTTCGTGCGCGCGAAGGCGGCCTCCGCCCTTCAGGGGATCAACTTCTGATGGGGACCAGCGGCAGAACCTCCGCGACCTCGCGGCCGTCTCCCCGGACGATGCGGACACTGCGAACCGCCGGCGCCGGCCTCCTCTTCGCGCTCTTCGCGGCGGTGCCCGCGCGCGGCGACGAAACGGCCTCGCGCACGGACAAGATCACGGCGGATCTCGGCAAGGGCTCCGAGCTGCGGGTCGAGAACGTCTCGGGCGATCTCGAGGCGTCCCCCGGATCCGCCTTCTCCGCGATCGTCACGATCGAGGCGAAGGCGTCGACGTCCGCACGGGCGCAGCAGCTCCTCCAGAAGATCCGGGTCCTCGAGACGAGGGACGGAAAGGATCTGACGCTGACGACCCGCTGGCCGCGCGAGCTGCGGCGCGAGGGAGTCACGGCGCGCTACGCGCTGACGATTCCGCGGGGCGTCGACGTCGTTCTCGAGACCGTCCAGGGAGAGGTGCGTGTCCGCGGCCTCGACGGCGAGATCCGGGTTCAGAGCGTCAACGGCCGCGTGGAGGTGCAGGGGGCCCGCCGCACCGTGTCGGCCAGCACCGTCAACGGCGCCGTGGAGGTCGAGTCCGCCGCGGTGCCCGAGTCGGCGGATCTCTCGCTCTCGACGGTCAACGGCAACGTGACGCTCACGCTGCCGAAGGACTCGGCCTTCGATCTCTCGGCGACCACGATGAGCGGCTCGATCGTGTCCACCTTCGATCTCCCGCGCAAATCCGCCGCGACCTGGGTTTCTCAGGACGGAAGCGTCGTGATCCACCCGAAGAAGATGGTGCGCGTCGACCTGGACGACGAGGACTTCGAGCCGCTCGTGGAGATCGAAGAGTTCGAGCGGGACCTCGCCGGCGCCGAGGAGGAGGTGGGAAAGGAAGCGGTGCGGGAGATGCGCCGCATCGCGATCCTGGATCCCCGCCTCGGCTATCGCGGTCGGATCGGGCGCGGCGGCGCCAACGTCTCGCTGAGCGCCGTGAACGGCCGGCTCGCGGTGCTGACGGCCGGAATCCCGGCCGCGCAGGCGCGGGAGCTCGTGTCCGGGCATCGATCCGTGGTCATCACCATTCCCCAGGTCCCGGTCCAGGTGCCGCGGGTCCGCGTCCCGAAGCCGGTGGTCGAATTGCTTCCGACGCCTCGGGTCGTCGGCGTCGCCCCGCCGATGGCGGAGGGTGCCGGCATCACCGGCATCGTGCGGGGCGACATCCAGGGAGATTTCCTGTCGACCTCCGGCGGAGGCAACTATCGCCTGGGCGACGTCAGCGGAAAGGTCCAGATCCGCACCCAGTGGGGGGAGATCCGCGTGGGCTCCTCCGGCGGCCCGGCGGATCTGAAGACGCACGGCGGGGACGTCGTGATCGGCGCCGTCGGCGGCAGCTTCCTCGCCCGGACGATGGCGGGATCCATCGAGGCGGGCCCGATCGGCGGCTCGGCGACGGCGGACACCTCGGGGGGCGACATCCGCCTGACGAAGGTCGGCGGCTCGCTGAAGGCACGCACCGACGGCGGGGACATCGTCGTCGACGAGGTGTGGGGCAGCGTCGAGGCGGAGACCGGCGGCGGCGACGTGCGCGTGCGGTGCACCGGCCGCCCGGGCCGCGGAAGCGTCACCATCCGAAACTCCGGAGGGGACGTCGAGCTCACGCTGCCCTCGGACTTCAAGGCGAGCGTGGAGCTGCTCGTTCTCGGGTCGCCCGATCCCGACGAGCGGCGCATTCGTTCCGACTTCCCGGGCCTCGCGGTGACCCGCCACGGCACGTCTCAGCGTGCCGTGGGCGAGATCAACGGCGGCGGGAACAAAGTCACGATCCAGACCTCGAGCGGCTCGATCCGACTGAAGAAGGAGTGAATGGTGAATCGTGAATGGTGAATCGAAGCCAGAGCCAGCCCACTCGATTCACGATTTACGGTTCACGATTCACCTCACCAGGTGATACTGCGTCTGCCGCTTCAGCGCCCAGTGGACGCGCCCCTCCCCATCGAGGAAGGCGTCCTCCTCCTGCGCGGAGCGTAGCGGCTGGCCTCCCCACTCCGGCACCGGGCTGGTCGCCTGGAGCTCGATCGCGAACCACGAGTCCGGCAGAACAAGGACGTCGCCTCGTCCCGGAACGCCCTCCTGGCGGTCCCAGAGACCGATCAGCGGACCGGCGCCGTGGCCGTGATCGCCGATCGGATGGCAGTAGATCGTTCCCTCGATGCCCGCGGCTTTCATGGACGCCAGGGAGTCGGCGAGCACGCGGTTGCCGGAGAGGCCGGGCTTCAACTTCTCCAGCACGATGTCCTGCATGCGGTTCGAGGCCGCGAGCGCCCGCCGCAGGCCTTCCGGGGCGTCGGTCTCGCCGGGCTTCAGCACGTAGCCGACGTGCTGGGTGTCGGTCGCCATTCCCAGCGCGTAGACACCGAAGTCCACGTGGAGGTGGTCGCCGCGCTCGATGACGACCTCGCTGCGATCGCGGATGTTGGACGCGGCGCCCTGACCCGGCCGCTGGACCGAGACGCTCGGCGGAAACCACTCGCCCAGCCCGAGGTTTCGGCACTGCTGGCGCAGCCACCACTCGACCTCGGCGGTCGTCGTCTTGCCCGGCGCGATGACCTCCGAGGAGAACGCGCGCGCAATCAGGCTGTGGGCGAAGCGCTGGAGGTTCTCCCAGGCCGGCAGCATCTCCGGCAGTCGGGTCTCCAGGTACTCCAGCGGGAGGTTCTCGGCCCGCACGAGCTTCGACTTCCACTCCGCGAGCGCCTCCTCGAGCTGCTCGCGCTCGCCCGAGGTCAGCCCGTCGGAGAACGCGTGCGTGTGCGAGACGTTGATGCCGATCGTGGCCGGCTTTCGATCGGCGACGAGCTTGCGCAGGAGGGCCCACTGGCCCTGACCCCACAGCTCGCGGTTCTCGACGTCCGGATCCCGGTAGACCGTGTAGAGGCCGCCGTTGGAGCCGCCTCCCAGCGCAAGCCGCTCCACGCCCTTCTCGGGCCCGCGGTCGAAGAACACCAGGATCGTGCGCCGGCGCGCCGCCATCACGCTCGGAGAGGTCAACGCCGCGAACACCGGGTCTTCGGCGTACTCGCGGCAGAGAACGATCCACATCTGGATGCCGTGACGCCGCATCAAGGGGGGCAGGACACGCTCCAGCCGCAGCTTCAGCCACTCCTGGCGCAGGGCGTCCTGCTCGCGGACGCTGGGAAGGGGGACGGGAGCCTCCGCCGCGCCGCCCGGGAGCGCCGCGAGCACCCCGGCGGCCAGAACCCAGAGCCCGAGGCGGCGCCTCATCGGACCCTCAGCAGCGCGACCGGCTCGATCTCTGCCTCGGTGCCGATCCCGTGCCGTGGGTCATGGCGTCCGGCGTCCAGGTACTCTCGGATCCCGGCCGCGAAGCTCCGCGTGCTGGCGCCGAAGACGCGGTCGGTCTCCGCGGTGTCCGCGACGTTGTCGACGGCGAGGCTCGCGAGCTGGTCCCTCGTCAGCGGCGGCGCCGGGAGGATCCCGCGCCGCGCCGCGAGCTCGAAGCCACGCGCCATGAGGCGCCCCCACCACACCGGAAAGTGGACGAGACGCTTGCGCGGCTTGCCGACCGCCGCCGCGATCTCGCGGTAGATCTCGTCGAGCGTGTACTCGTGCGGGCCGCCCACCTCGAAGGACTTCCCGATCGTCTCGGGCTTTCCCAGCGCGTCCGCGAAGACGCGCGCGACGTCGTAGATCGAGACCGGAAGAAATCGCGTCCGGCCCGGGCCGATTACGGGAATGAAGAGGGGGTTGTGCCGAACGATCGGGGCCAGCAGCGACACGAACCCGTCTCCCGGCCCGAAGATGATCGAGGGGCGAAATACCGTCCAATCGAGTCCCGAGGCGCGCACCGCCGCCTCGCCGGCGGCCTTCGTGCGCCCGTAGAGCGACGGCGAGTCGGGGAAGCTCGCCATCGCGCTCATGTGGAGAAGCCGGCGCACGCCGGCCGCCTTCGCGGCGGCCACGGCGTTCTCCGCGGCGACGCGGTGCATCCGATCGAAGGTCTGCGTCTTCGTCTCGTGGATGATGCCGACCAGATGGACGATCGCATCCTTGCCGCGGGCCAAGTTCGCGAACGACGCGGGGTCGAGCACGTCGCCCGCGGCGATCTCGACCGGCCGGTTGTAGCGGTTGCGGGCCCGCGCCGGCTCGCGCGCCAGCACGGCGACCTCGTGCCCCCGGCGCAGGAGCGTGTTGACGAGGTGTGTCCCGACGAACCCCGTGCCTCCGGTGACGAGGACCTTCACATTTGCCCCTTTCGGTGCCCTATTCATATCCGAAGAGGTCGCTCGCGGATAACACCCCCGCCGCGCGGCGGCGCGCGGCCTCGGCGCGCATCTCGCGCAGACGCGGCAGGTCCCGGAACGGGTCGGCGACCCTCAGGGGCGGCAGGCCGGACTGCCGGCTGCCGAGCAGATCGCCCGGTCCCCGCGCCTCGAGATCCTTCTCCGCGATCAGGAACCCGTCGTCGGTCCCCTCCAGGATCGCCATCCGCTCCCGCGCCTCCGGCGAGGCGGTCTCTCCCACGATCAGGGCGCACCAGGAGCGGCGGTGGCTGCGGCCCACGCGGCCCCGGAGCTGGTGCAGCTGGGCCAGGCCGAAGGACTCGGCGTTCTCGACGACCATGAGCGTCGCCTCCGGAACGTCGACGCCCACCTCCACGACCGTCGTCGAGACCAGGACTCCGATGCGCCCGAGCGCGAAGTCCGAGAGGACGCGCGAGCGCTCCTCCGGTTTCATGCGTCCGTGCAGCACCGCCGCGGGAAGCCCTGGGACGATCTTCAGGATGGTCTCGAGCGTCTGGCGCGCCGCGGCGACCTCGCGCGGGCCCGGCTCGATCGCGGGGACGACGACGTAGACGCGCTCCCCGGCCGCGACCCGCTCCGCCGCAAAGCGCACGATCCGCTCCCGCGCCGATTCCTCCCGCACGCGCGTCGTCACCCGTGTCCGCCCCGGGGGCTTCTCGTCGAGGACCGAGACGTCCAGCTCCCCGTAGATCGCCCAGGCGAGCGAGCGCGGGATCGGCGTCGCCGTCATGACCAGGAGGTGCGGCGAGCCTCCCTTGCGGAAGAGCTTCGCGCGGTGGGCCACACCAAAGCGATGCTGCTCGTCCACGACGACCAGCGCGAGCTGCCGGAAGCGCACCGGATCCTCGATCAGCGCGTGGGTGCCGACGAGCACGTCGATCTCGCCCGCCGAGAGCGCCGCGAGCAGGCGGGTGCGTGCGGCGCCGCGCACTCGGCCGGTCAAGAGCCCCAGCCGAACCCCGGCCTTCGTCAGGAGGTGGGCGAGGCTCGTCGCGTGCTGCTCCGCCAGGATCTCCGTCGGCGCCATCAGCGCCGACTGCACGCCGTTCTTCGCGGCCAGCAGCATCGCCAGGCCGGCGACCACGGTCTTGCCGCTGCCGACGTCCCCCTGGAGCAGACGCGCCATGGGAACCCCGGTCGAGAGGTCACCGACGATCTCCGAGACCGCGCGCTTCTGCGCGCCGGTCAGCGCGAACGGCAGGGCCTCCGCGGCGGTCCGCAAGCGGGCGGCGTCGATGGTCAGGCGGGGAGCGCGGCGCGAGCGAAGGCGGGCGCGCCGCTCCTCGATCCGGGCCGCGAGCACGAAGAGCTCCTCGCCGGCGAGCACGCGGCGCGCCGCGGCGGCCTCCGCGAGGCTCTCCGGGAAATGCACGCGCTTGAGCGCCTCGCGCAAGGCCGCCCCGTCCGCGGTCGCGCCGCGGAAGCCCGGCGCGAGACCGTCCAGGGCGTTCTTGACGAGCGTGCGCCAATGCCGCGGAGAGATTCCCCCGGCCCGGCGGTGGATCGGGACGATCCGGCCGGTGTGGAGCGGATCCGCTTCCTCGCCGGGCGCCTCCAGCTCCGTCTCGGGGTTTTCCATCTGCAAGGCGCCGCGCGGCCCGGGCGCCGCCGCGCCGTAGAGATACGCCGTCGGGCCCTTCTCGAGCGCGTCGGCGAACGAGGCGTAGCGGTTGTGCCAGATCACCCGAACGGCCCCTGTGCCGTCGTCCGCGAGCGCCTCGATCCGCAGGCCGCCGCGGCGCATGCGGCTGCGCCGGACACCGGAAATGCGCGCTCGGATCGTTGCGGGCTCTCCCGCCGGCAGGCTCGCGATCTCCCGCCCGCGGCTGCGGTCCTCGTATCGGAACGGCAGGCGCAGGAGAAAGTCCGCGATCGTCGCGACACCCTCGGCCGACAGCGCGGCGGCGCGGGATGGACCCAGGCCGGGAATCGCGGAGACGGGGTGGGAGGGCGCGAGGCGCGCGGGCGGGACTCGGCGGGGGGCGGCGGTCAAGGGCCGGGCGGGCGGCTCAGCTCGCCGCCGGCGCGCCCTTGAACTCCAGCGCCACGAGGCCGAACTTCAAGTGGTCGCCGTCCTGCAGCGCGACCGGCGTCCCGGTGGCCACACGCTTGTCGTTGACGAACGTGCCGTTCATCACGCCGATCTCCTCCATGACGTACCAGCCTCCGCCCATGCGGTAGAGCTTTGCGTGGCGGCGCGAAGTCGAGCGTTGATGGTCGAGCGGCGTGAGATCGACGTCCGGCGTGATGCCCGTCACGGGGTCGGCCCGGCCCACGAGCGTGTCTCCCTCGCGGTTGAGCAAGTACTCCGAAGCGCCGTCCGGTGTCACGAGGCGGTGGCCGTCGCCCTTGGGCTTCTCGGCCGCCGGTGCCGCGGGCGGCACGGATCGGCGCGGCGCCGGCTTCTCCTCCTCGAGAACGCGGCGGCCCAGCGAGTCTTCGAGCATCGCGGTGACCTCGCGCAAGCGGTGCGAGAGCTTGCGCATCATGCGGATCGCGATCTCGGTGTTGCTCTTGAGCATCGCATCGAACATCGATCCGTTGATGCGGACCGCGTCGACGTCGGTCTTCGCCCGGGCCGTTGCCGTGCGGGGAACGTCCTCGAGCACGCTCATCTCGCCGAAGAAGTCCCCCTTCTCCAGGGTCGAGAGGACCCGCGTCTCGCCGGCGATCGACTTCATCAGCTCGACGGTCCCCGACTGGATGATGAACATGTCGGTGCCGATGTCGCCTTCGGAGAAGATGATCTCGCCCATCGGAAAGCGCTGGACGTAGCGCTCGAAGGGCGCCTTGCCGGTGGGGGGCTGCCCCGACTTGAAGACGGCCTTCACGCCGCGACCCCCGGTCCCGAGAAATTCAGCGTCGGATCGGCGCCCGTGAGATCGAGGCGCACGGTCGTTCCGAGCGGGAGTGTGCGGGGACTCGACAGGTGGCCCGCCGGAAAGCGGCGCGCCACGGGAAAACGGGCACCCGCCAGCCGCCCGGCGAGCCAGGCGTCGGTTGCAGCCTCGAGGTCTCTGCCCGGCGGGGGCAGGAGAGAGCCGATGATCATTCCCTTGATCCCATCGAGCGTACCCGAGCGTTCCAGCTGGGTCAACAAGCGGTCCAGGCGGTACGGCTCCTCGTGGATGTCTTCCAGGAAGAGCACGGCGCCGCCCGTCGTGAGCGCGTCCGGCGTTCCGCAGAGGGAGGCGAGCAGCGACAGGCAGCCTCCGACGAGCGGCCCCTCGGCAAGGCCCGTGGAGAGGATGTCTTCCGAGGCGAAGCGGTGCGGTGCCGGCGTGTCCCCCGACAGGATCCGCTCCCAGTCCCCCGCGTCGCCGCGCGCCATCTCGACCGCCACCATCGGGCCGTAGAACGCGGTCAATCCCGCCCGCGCGAGCCACGCGAAGAGCGCGGTCAAATCCGAGCCGCCGAGATGGATCTTGGGATGGCGCCGGGCCTCCTCGACATCGAGGTGCGCGAGGATCCTCGCCGCCCCGTACCCGCCCCGGGCGAAGACGATCGCGTCGACGGAGGGATCCCGCAGCAGCTCGCGGTAGCCCTGAGCGCGGGCGGCATCGTCGCCGGCGAGGAATCCCTCGCGGGCGCGGAGATTCGAGGCCTCGCGGACGCGGTAGCCCCCCTTTTCCAGATGGGAGAGGCCGGCCTCGAGCGCCGGCTCTTCGACGGGACCGGAGACCGCCGCAACGCCGATCGTCGCACCGGGCCGAAGCGCCGGGGGAAGGATCAAG